>JAHIEM010000018.1 GCA_018901625.1 Nanobdellota archaeon | reverse complement strand
TTCGGGGGTATAAAATATCCCTTCCTGTTTTCTTTTGGATATTTTTTCTTCCTTCAATTTTTCTATGTCCTGAATTGATTGTTCAAATATATGCCCTAAAATATTAACATTAACTTCTGTATTAAAATCAAAAGAAGCCATTAGCAAGATATTTTCTATTATTTTGCTTAATCTGTTCTTATGCTTATTAAAAATGTTTTTGTCAGACTCATTTAATTGCAATTCTTTATCTAATTTATAATCTTGAAAAACATCTTTAAAAAAAGATTTATTTCTGTAATCCTTAAAGGATAATCTGCCATCAATTTCCTCTTTAAACAATTCCCCATTAAAACCCTTTATTTGTTTAGGTATTTCTTTATCTAACTCTTTAAATGTGCTTTTTATTTTTCCAAATATATAATCTGTATGCACATCTATCCCCCCACTTTTTTCAAGGACTTCTAATATTTTGCTCTCAAAATATCTTTTATCAAGTAATTCTGTGTCTTCTGCAAAGAAGATAAACATTAATCGGTTTAGAAATAATTGAGCATAGTGTAAACATATCTCATTTTCCATTTCACTTTCTTTAAACTCTTTAAGAATCATAAGTCTTGTTTCGTGATATAGCTTATAGAAGCCCTTCGTTAAATTCCTTTCTTCTGCTATTGAATCATTATACAGCTTATTAGTATCTTCTTTTTCAAAACTTTCTTTAGAAAAGATAAAAATAAACTCTTTTAGTTTATCTGGATTTTTCTTTATATCCAAAAAATCAATTTTATGATATTTGGTGTAACCTTCTTCTCTCTTAAATAAAACAAATTCTCTATAATTTGTTAAAACCCCATAAGGTATTTTATTTTTGTAGAGATAGTCATTAATCTGATTTACAGGGGTTTCCCTTATTTTTATACTTCTACCCTGCAAAGCCCATAAATCTTTTGTTTTTGTGCCTTTTGCCTCAAAACAGACTAAAAAATTACCAGAATTGTCTTTAAATGAAAACTCCATGTTATTTTCTTCGTGCTTAAAATTGATTATATCATAACCTAATAATTCTTTAAGAATATAATTCATAAATTTAGGGTAATTAGATACTTCTTCTTGCAACTCATTTTTTTCTAATAATTCAATCCAATTTTTAGAAGCAGTTATTTGCTTAGAAGTCGGCTCTATTACAGCTATATTTTTACTTATTGTCTTTTCGTTAAACAAGTCTTTTCTCATAACCAACTTAGAGAAAACTATTATTTAAAACCTACTTTTATGCCGTTCTATCGCCCTTTAAGGTAATCAAGTATCAGCACCCTCTAACTTAACAATACATAAAAAACAAAAGGTTTTTAAACCCATAAAATTAAGAGATAAACATAAAGAAAAATGGCACAAGAAAAACCAAATTTTAATGTTGTCTTTGTGGGGCATGTAGACCACGGAAAATCTACTACTATAGGCAGGCTTGTATATGATGCTGGGTTGCTTCCAGAGAAAGAACTGACTAAGTTGAAAGAAGAGGCTCAGAAACACGGAAAGGCAGGTTTTGAGTTTGCATTTGTTATGGACAAATTTAAAGAAGAGAGAGAAAGAGGAGTTACTATTGATCTTTCTTACAAAAAGCTAGTTACTAACAAGTATGCGGTTACTATTATTGACGCGCCTGGACACAAGGACTTTATCAAGAATATGATTACTGGAGCATCACAGGCTGATGCTGCTTTCCTAACTGTTGCAGTTCAGCACGGAGTTATGCCGCAGACAAAGGAACATTTATGGCTTTTGAGAACAATGGGAGTTGAACAGATTGCAGTTGCTATAAACCAGATGGATACTGTTGAGTATTCTGAGGAAAAGTTCAATAAGGTTAAGACTGATATTTCTGCTTTGCTAAAAGTTGTCGGGATTAATCCTGAAAAAACAACTTTCTTAGCAATCTCTGCATTCAAGGGAGACAATATTGTCAAGAAGTCTGAGAATATGCCCTGGTATAAAGGACCTACATTAAGAGAGCAGTTTGATTTATTCGAGCCTCCAAAGAAGCCTATAACTCTTCCAATGAGAATGCCGATTCAGGATGTTTATGAAATAACTGGAATTGGAACTGTTCCTGTAGGGAAGATTGAGACAGGGATTATGAAAGTTGGACAGAAGGTTGTAATCTTGCCAGGAAGAAGTGGAAAGGGAATTGATGGAGAGGTAAGGAGTATTGAGATGCACCATGAACAGATGCAAGAAGCTATGGCTGGAGATAATGTTGGAATTAATATAAGAGGGGTTGGAAAGAAGGACATAGCTAGAGGAGATGTTATCTGCGATGCTGCTCAACCAGCCACAATTGTTTCAGAATTTATAGGACAAGTTGCGATTATTAATCATCCTACAGTTATTGCTAAGGGCTATACGCCAGTTTTCCATATTCACACTGCACAAGTGCCTTGCCAGTTTGTTGAATTAATCAGTAAGATTGACCCAAAAACCGGGCAGCCAATGCCAGGAGTTCCAGATTTCTTGAAGAATGGAGATGTTGCTAAAGTTAGAATAAAACCTATAGGAAATTTAGTTTTAGAAAAGCAGTCAGTAAATCCTCATATGGCAAGATTTGCTATAAGAGATGCTGGGGCAACTGTTGCTGCTGGGATTTGCATTGAGTTGACTGAGAAGAAATAATTTAAAAGAGTTCTGATAATATTTAAGATGGCTGAAACAATATCAATGGATGTTCAAGGAAGAGTCTCAAGAGAATTGTTGACTAGAGTTTACAGGCAAATTACTCTTGAGTATGTTAAAGGGTTACTTTCACAGAATGGGATGCCAACTGATGAAGAAACAGTCTGTAATGTAGCTACCTCTTATGATAGGTTTCCAACAAGTGATTTGGCACTAAGGGCGTTTGAACTTCCAGATGGATTCAAATTCTGGGGGATTGCAAGTGGAGGTGGAAGTAGAAAAGAAAGAATGGCTGTGAAATATTTAATTTTACAGAATGTTCAAGCACAATTAGCTGAATCAGGAATATCTTCAGAAATAAATATTGCTGATTTGAATAGAGAAACAATTAGTTATATGGAAGCTAGAGGAATGTTTAGAGGAAGATTGCCAGAGTTAAGGAAGATAGCCGATAGAAGGGGGAATCTTGAGGATATGATGATTGGTGTTGTAGGTGCTGCCTGTACTCCTGTTTAGTTAATAGCTTCACTTTTCATGATTTTACCACTATTTTTTACATCTCATTATAATAATATTTAAATACAGGCAGTTTTTCTTGAATTGATGATTGTACAAGAGAGCACGAGGGGAGAGGTTGAAGAAAAAATGGGGATGATGTCTGATTTCTTGAAGATGGAATATTTAGAGTCGTGCATAAAACAGCATCGGGATTTTGACATAAAAAAGTTTTGCAATCTTAAATTAGCTGATTTGTATGCTAACAGGGGAATGTTTTTAGAGGCAGCAAGAAATGCTGCAGCTGCTGCTGAGATTGCTGCAACTTTTAAAGAGAAAGTCAATGCATACATGAAAGAGACTGAATTATGGGTTAGAGCGGGGCAGTATGAGAGAGCTGAAGAATCTTTCAGAAAAGCATTAGCATCGGGGAATACTCAGGAGAAGTTTGAGATGAAACTTGCTATTAGAGAACTATATAGAAAACAGGGGCAGGCATTTGAGAAATCACTAAGAAACGCAAATGCCCTGAAAGTTTATCAGAAACTATTAGAGATTTCAGATGAACAGGAAAAATTAGAGATAAAAAAGAAGATTCTCGGGTTATACAAGAAACTGGGGAAGATAAGAGAGTATTCTGTGCTTCAGGCGCAGTTAGAAGGAAATAGGTTATAATAAAAACTAATTGCCAGTTAATTATTTTTCTGTAAAAAAGAAATAAAAAAGAAAAAGTTAAGTCTTCAGTCTATTGGAGCCAAGTCTTCGTCATCCAAATATTCTGGCAGTGCTTCGTTATCATCAAATTCATCAACTTCGTTTTCATTGCTAAAAACCATTTTTGCACCTTTTTTACTTGAGACTTTCTTATCTTTGAGGTTTATAAACATTTTGTATATACCCCCAGAGAGATTTTATATAAAATAAATTTCGGAAGATTTAAAATAAACCTTTTAGAAAGGTTTCCAAAGGTAAATCCTTCCTGCATAAATTTCGGAAGATTTAAAATAAACCTTTTAGAAAGGTTTCCAAAGGTAAATCCTTCCTGCATAAATTTCGGAAGATTTAAAAACCTGAATTCTAAGTATATACAAGAAATATATTAGTGAGATTATTAATTACATTCATATATCACCTATCCCGCTCGTGTCAGAAACTCTTGTTTCTGAGTTTTTTCAGAGCACGCATGGCTGAAATAAATAGTATTAGTATCAGGCTGATAGATTTCTGAATTAAATAAATTAAATAATAAAATGGCAAAAATAAGTCCTGTATCAATAAAGTATACAGTACACGCAAAGTTTAATGCAGAAGGACCTGTTGAAAAGCCTGATGTAATCGGAGCTTTATTCGGACAGACAGAGGGACTGCTAGGAAATGAACTGGAAATGCGAGAACTTCAAAAAGAAGGAAAGATAGGCAGAATTGAAGTAGAGTTAAGAAGCGAGGGGGGAAAGACTGCAGGAGAGATACATATTCCTTCTGCTCTTGACAAAGCTGAGACTGCTCTAATAGGCGCAGCAATAGAGACAATTGACAAGATTGGACCTACTGAAGCAACAATTGAAGTTGAGAGAATAGAAGATGTTAGGGGCGAGAAACGTTCATTTATAGTGGACCGGGCTAAAAAACTTCTTGAGAGCATTGAAGGAACCAGTGAGAGCAGAGAGATTACAGATGATTTAAAGACCCAATCCAGACTTGCTAAACTGCAAGACTATGGAAAGGAAAAACTGCCTGCAGGAGACATCTCTGAACACGAGGTAATAGTTGTAGAGGGAAGAGCTGATGTTGTTAACTTGCTTAAGAACAATGTTAATAATGTTATTGGGATGGATGGAACAAAACTTCCTGAGACTATTAAGGAGTTAAGCTATGACAAGGAGATTACACTGTTTGTTGATGGAGACAGAGGCGGGCAGTTAATAGCCAGAAATGTCTATGATAATGCGAGAATTGATTTTATAGCAGTTGCTCCAGATGGAAAAGAAGTTGAAGAGTTACAAGGCAAAGAGATTCTTACTGCTTTAAGAAGAAAGATTCCGAGCAAGGATTTCTTTAGAAGTAGAGACGAGAGGCAGGAATTCAGGCGAAACAGCTACGAATATGACGACAGAAGAAGCTATCCTGAGAGAAGAGAGTGGAAAAGAGAGCCTTTTATTCCTAAGCAAGAGAGTGTTCCAAAAGAGGAGCCAAAATCTGTTGAATTCGGAGAGAATGAAAAAGAAAAGCTGAAAAAGTTCATGGAAGAGATTGAGGGAACAAAATCAGCTTACCTTTTAGATGATAAACTGGATGTTGTCAAGAAAGTTTCTTCAAGAGGCATTGGCGCTAGTTTAATGAGGAACAAAGCTAGTGTGATTGTTATAGACGGAATGGTTACTGGCAGTGTAATTCAGGCAGCAGAGGGCGCCGGAGTCAATGCAATTGCTGCTAAGAACTTTGCATCTACTGATACGAAGATTAAGTTAATCAGTTTGTAATTCTTTTTTCTTTTATTTTTTTCTTTTTTATTAATTTCCACATAGCAAGAGGCAAGTCATATATCTAATCTAACCCCCTAAGCTACCTTAAGTTAATTATCTGCATACTTCTATTAGGTTTTCTTCAGCATTCACCCTGCAACAAGAGGAGAATATCTTCTTTTATTAATCGATGGTTTTTTAAATTCAAAATATATGTAGATTCATGGAATTTTTGAAAAAGAGGAGGGTTATCTGGATATCTGTCAGTGCAGTGATTGTTATTCTCTTCTTAGCTCTTATTTTTATTTACTTCTATAAAACAAACTGCTCCAGCAAGGAGTGTTTTGATTCTAAACTAGAGAGATGTGATAAGGCAGTTTTTATTGAGGATACTCCTGATTCTGCCTGGCAGTTTGACATAGAGGGCAAGAGTTTAATGTGCTCTGTTAATCCTGTTGCTTGCAGTGAGTGCAAGGTGAATGTCAAGCTGTTGCAGATAAAGAGGGGGAATGTGGACTCTGTTAAACTCGAGGGGTTAGAGATGGTGTGCATGCTGCCATTTGGCATAGTGACCTCGCCGCAAGGGGATTTGAGCAGGTGTCACGGGCCTTTGAAAGAGCAGATGCAGGATTTAATTATAAACAGGCTTCATACTTATATTCTCTCCTATGTCGGTAAGATAGGCGAGGGATTGAGTGAGGCTTTCTAGTATGAGGGGGTTCTGTAAAGATAGCGGGTGATGTTATAAATTTCTTATTTTCCATCACCTGTTAATTTAACATTGCCTATGATGAAAACATTTTTAACTGTATAGGTGTTCTGTCTTAAAATGGGAATCCAAGTAGAGTTTAATCCAGATTTGGCATTAAGGAATATTTCTGAATTCAAAAATGGAAATAGAAAAGAAGAAGAGTGTATTCCTGAGGCTATAAAAGAGGGGGAGAGCTATAATTTTTTAAAAAAAGGGCAGAGAAACTATTGGTTAGAAGGAGAGATACCCTTATTAGAAACTAGGGGAAATAACCATCTATCGATACCTGTTGCGAGCATTATAATTATTGAGTCTACTCATTTTGTTTTGAATGGCGAGTTATGGACTAAAGGGAAATATAAAGTTATTGAAGTTTTTGATAAAGAAGATAAAATTCACTTTAATGGGTTTGCTAAGATATAATTTGGTTTGAAGCTAATATTTTAATAGTATCGGTTTATAGTTAGATTATGATGAGATTGGGACCTGCTGGGTTGGGAGCAAAGGTGCAGGAAGCTGCAGCGAGTATGGAGAGATATGCTAAACTTGGTATTCGGGCTTGTGAGAAGTGGGATATAAAACTCTCTATCCATGCACCGTACTGGATAAATCTTAATTCTAGTGAGAAGAGGAAGATAGAAGAGAGCAAGAAGAGGATACTTGACTCTTGTAAGATAGGAGAGTTACTGGGGGCAAAAATTGTAGTATTCCATGCAGGTTTTTACGGCAAGATAGACAGAGAAATCTCGTTTTTAAATATCAAGAAGGCAGTTCTAGAGATGCTTGAAGAAATAAAGAAAAACAAGTGGAAAATTAAGATAGCTGCAGAGACAATGGGCAAGATTAATGTGTTTGGGTCTGCAGAAGAGATTCTTAGGCTTGTTAAAGAAACTGGATGTTCTTT
>JAHIEM010000133.1 GCA_018901625.1 Nanobdellota archaeon | reverse complement strand
TTAGCAGAATTTCCTCATTTTAACTTCAAATACCCCTTTCCAGAGCTCTTCCTTTCTTCTTTCTTTCCAGAGCTCTTCCTATTCCTCATCCAGTAAACAAGCCACGAAACATTAATCAAAACCAGCACGCCTATAACTATAAACAATATGGTCCTGGTGCTTATCGCCTTGGAAGGCTGAGAAGAAACTGCAAACCCCACGCCAGTAAAGTCAATTGAATCAGCATTTACCCTCACCTTGAATCCCTTGCTTATGAACTTTTTGTCAAAATTAATCTTCAATTCAGAAGAATACTCTCCTTTCTCTATCTTTTCAGTGTCCCAGTAAGTCACCATTTCCGTATTTGCCAAAGGCGCGAGTTCATAATTTTCAGACTTCAAATCCGCAATGCTAGTTAATTCAGGATCATAAATTCTCATGTTTACATTCGCTTCGTGAACTGGGTCAGACAATTTATTCTGTACAAGTATCTTTATTTTTGCTATCTGTCCCAGCTTAAATTCATTGGTGCTTATTCCAACAACTGCCAAGCTCTCGTTTCCAACATTAAACTTCCTCTCAAGCCTCGCTGTCTGGTTGTCATAAATCAGATTTACAACCGCATTATACTCTCCCGGAGCAACATCAGGATTCCACGACGCAATCAGCTCTGCCCTCTCTCCAGACTTAATTCCTTTCTCATTGGTATTCAAGCTGATAATCTTGCTTTCTCCCTTGTAAATCTCTATAACTGCGCTCGCCTTCCCAATATCTTCCTTGCCCCGGCTCGTCATAGGAATATAAAACGAAACAACGTTAGTGTCTTCCTTATTTACAATATTTAAGTCAGACTCGATATACTTCCCAGGATACGGAACATAAACATAAATCTGGGTAACCACGCTCACAGTAGCCCTGACCATCATGTCCGCATCCCCAATGTCTTCAGGTAATTCTGTTGCAATAATCTCTGCCTTATGCAGCCCCGGAGATAAGCCTGAAGAAAGATTAATATTAAACTTAAACTGCCTTGACGCATCATTAGAGCTAAACTTTTCAATGTCGCTGTCTACCCTAATAAATTCTGCCAATTCTCCCTGCACGCTGAAAGCAACACCCATGTTTTTGCTCTCAGAATTAATTATAGAAAATTCCACCTCTCTCTCCAACTTAGACGAAAAATCAATTGTAGTTCTGCCAGGCGTAATTCCTAATGCAAAAACAAATCTGGAAAAGACAATTCCAAATAAGAAAACAGCAGCTAAGACAAAAATTATCTTTTTGCTATCCGCCATGCTGCTCCCCCCTATAAACTGCCTTTTCAGATTCATTGACTTCGTATTCAACTTTAATATCCAAGATAGCTAATCCTGAAAGCCCAAATTCATTCTCAACACTTACATTCACAGGCACATTTCCAGAGTTTCTTAAAATCTCATTATCAAGTTCCAATCCAACTTCCGAAGGGATTGTAAATCTTTTTGCAGAACTTTCCAAAATTCCAACAGCTTTCCAGTAATAAACCCCTGGCTGGAAAGTTATGTTGGCCATACCTGCGTTTTCAGTGTCTATCTCCCGCGGAGAAGTAAAATCAGGATTTTCGTCAATCAAGACTACTCTCGCGTTTCTGAACTTTAATTCAACTGCGCTCTGGCTAAGCACCTCATTATTTCTTGGATAATCCAGCTTTGGCGTGCAGAAATAAATAAATGCCAAAACCCCGATAACCAGTACAAATTGCGCAGCTATAGCTATTTTACCAATTCTAGTAATCGCTCTTTTGTTTATCTTGTTGATTTCTTTCATCTTATTCAGCCAAACGAGCCAGGAAGTTTATTGTCGATGACTTGTTTCCAGGAGGTTCTGCATCAGGAACCTTTACTGAAATATCAAACTTCACGCTGTCATTCGTATCCTTATACTGTAGCCTGTCAATAATGCTCACAGCCCCTGTCAAAGAAGGTATCCTAAACCACGTGGTATTTGCCCAGCTTGCATTTCCAAAATAACTTCTAATCTTTCCAATAAACCTCTCTGTCGGCTGGCTCTCGCTCTCCCACAATTCAGTTGCATTAACGCTTACATTAACCAGAACATTTCCTGCATTGTTTATAATCATAGGCGCAGGATTATCCTGGGTAGTATTCTTCTCCTCGCTCATGTTAGTTATTCCAAAATTTACCGAGTCTGTAAGCAGAGATATGCTCACATAAGAAGTTATATTTATTGTATTCGAATCTGTCCAATCCCCATAATCTCCATCAGTTGCCCTCACCCGCCAGGTATAGTAATACCCATTATCACTTAAATATTTCAGGTCAGAACTCGGCACGTAACTTAGTGAAAGGATGTCAGCCAAATACCGGTCATCGTCTGTAAAAGAACTTGAGGTTATGTTTATTTCATAAGTCAGGTCATCACTATCTGCATCACTTGCGCTCCAGCTGAACTCAGGTGTTCTATTTATCGTAATATTTCCGCTCTCAGGAGACAAAAGGGTAACAACAGGCAAAGAGTTGCGTATTTCTAATGAAGAAGAATTGCTCCAGTTAGAATAATACTGCCCATCATAAACTCTTATCGAACAGCTCCAATTTTCATGTTTTGTTGTATTCCCAGAACCCAAAACTGCGTTAAATAATCCGTTTGAATAGCTGTTGTTATAATTAATACTTAAATTTTCCCCTTGATTTTTATACCATTTAACAGAAACATTCATATTATTTCCATCTGCATCATAAAGAGTAGTATAGCAATTTAAATTCCTATTAGTATAATTAGTCCCATCAGTGGAATTAATGTATACTATAGAAGAATTTGGTGGCGTATTAAATTCCTGTGCCTTATAACTTGTAAAGTGGGTTACATTAAACACAAAAACTCCCCCTGAATAAGATAAATTAGTGCATACACTTAATGGGCATATTTCATAATCTCCATCATCATCCCAATCAACTAATGCCTGTGGATTGCCAGTGCTTAATCCTTTTATAGTTATATTTGCAGTTGTATTAAATCCACTATCAAGAGTTGAATTTACAAATATATTATTTGAAGTGATTTTAATCA
>JAHIEM010000132.1 GCA_018901625.1 Nanobdellota archaeon | reverse complement strand
CAGAAACTTCTCCGATTAGTTGTTCTGCCATGTTTTATCTATGTTGATTGGATATTTAAAACTATTGAAAATATAAAGAGAAAATAGCCCCGCCAGGATTCGAACCTGGGTCACCGGCTTTCTACTCAGCAAATCCGATGGATTTGGACCAGAGGCCAGTATACTTGACCGCTATACGACAGGGCTATTCTTAAAAACCTTGGAAAAAAAGATTTATATATCTTGTGTTCCTGTGTAATAAGAGGTAAAAGAGATGATTGCAGGATTTAGCTGGATTATTTTGGGTGTATTATTAGTAGTATTCTTAGTTTTACTTAAGGTGAGACATGTCAAGCATAGGTTCTTTGCATTGATTCTTGTGCTGTTAATGATATTCCTTTATTTTACATCATCTAGCATTTTAGCTAATAAGGCAATTGATTTTAAGTCTTTTGAGGGATGGGTCACAGCAGGAAAGATATACTTCTCTTGGCTGATTCATGCATTTGATAATACTAAATCTCTTCTTGGAAATGCTATTAAGATGGACTGGGCAGGGAATTCTACTGGGGGATAATGTGAAGATTGTGATAGTTCTTTTGATGTTCTTCTTGATTGGAATGTTTTTTATTATTTCTGAGAATAATCTTGCGCTGAATTGTTCTGAGAACATAGACAAATTTGTTGGGATGTACTCTTTATGGCTCTCTCAGATTTTCGATAATGCTGGAGCAATGACTGGAAATGTTATCAGAATGAACTGGCTGCCTGAGATAAATAAAACTGCTAATCTTTCTGGATAATTTTAGTGTTTAGTTTAAGTGGTGAATAAACTTATAGTTGTTAGTATATAATATTTTAAATAGACTGGATTCTAAAAAATAAAATGAAAAGACGGTTGGTGAATGTTGTTTTTGGTTCAACTAGTAGTAAATAATCTAATTGCTGCATAAGATGACAGAATTAAAAGATATTGGATGGTTAGCAAAACAAGAATATTTAGGAAGAGGAATCTTAATCGGGAGATGTGACGGGGGAGAGTTTGCTGCTTATTTTGTGACTGGCAGAAGTCCTTCAAGCAGAGCGAGGAGATTCGAAGTAGTGAGTGATGGAATCAGGGGGATGGCAATAAAAACTGCGCCAACTGATCCTGAGACTTTGAGAAAAGGAAATCCTGCTTTGCTGATTTATAGTGCAGTTCTTGGAGTCAGGGACGGATTAGTTGTTAGTAACGGATTACAAACAGAATTGTTGTGGGGAGAAGCAGCAAATGCACTTTCTCACGTATTTAGCCCAGTTAGAAATTTAATGGGTGCTTTGGGTGGAAGTTATGAAGTCAGTGGAGTAGATATTGCTAGCTTTGAGCCAGATGCTCCCAATTTTACTCCTAGAATCTCTGGAATAGTTAACAAGGGCGCGGGAGCACTTGCAATTTCAAAAAAACTTCCTGGCGGTTTTGATAATCCTTGTCAAAAACAATTTTTTGGATTTCCACTTGAAGATGGGATAGGTAAGTTTATTTCAACTTATACTGGAAGGAATGTTGGAAAAGGAGAGGTTCTTCCAAGTTTTGAAGGCGAGCCTCTTGATTTTGTTGTACCTGGCAGGAGCTTGCGAGAGACTGCAGAATTTATTTACGAAGCACTTGGACCTAAACAAGGTGGGCAGTATGTTTCTCCTGGAGATGATTTTAGAGTGGGTGTTGTTGTTGCTTCTCGTCTAGATAGAGGAAATATCCCCTACTTTATGATAAATCGGTGTGACTTAGACAAAAAAAATGGCAACTGATGTTTCAAGTTTTAAAGATGCATACAAGACTGCGATAAGAGCAGATTTTCCTCAGACAGCTGAACTAACTCTCGGAGAACAGGGAATTGTCTTTCATAGAGTTCCAATGGATTTAAGATACGGAACAAATCCTCACCAACCATTTGCAGCTTACGCTCCTGTTGCATTTCCTCTCTCTGTTGGGAGTTTAGAGATGTTAAAAGGAGGCAAGGCTGGGCTGTCTCTTACTAATCTGCAAGATATGAGCCAGGCTTTGAGTATTTTAAGATATTTTGCACAGCCTGCAACTGTTGCAATGAAACATTTGAATCCGTGTGGTTTTAAAGTCTTGACTAATCCTGATTCTGAGGTTCCGTCTTCTCTTTATGTTGATGCTAGAAGAGGTGATGAGAGAAGTCATTTTGGTTCTGTAGTTGGTTTTAATTATCCTGTAACTGCAGGGATTGCAGAAGAGATTATGAAAACTTTTGTTGAAGGAGTTATTGCTCCAGATTATTCTGAAAAGGCTCTTGAGATCTTAAGAAGAAATGAGGGAACAAAGAAACTAAACAATGGTGTAAGGGTTGCGAAATATGACTCTGTTGCTTTGGCTGCTGTTCCTAAATTTGTTGGGGATTCTGTCGAGGGATACTTGAATTTAAGAAATCTTGTTGATGGGACAATCACTTTAGAGACTCCTTACTTAACAAGAATCAGAAGGGCAGAAGATTTTGTTACAGACCCGATGATTCCTAATTCTGATGCTGCAAAGAATGGGGGCAAAGATTATGTTGTTCAAGCTAAGCCAACTCCGAAACAATTGCAAGATGCACTAACAGCTTGGTGGCTTAATGTTAATGTAAGAAGTAATGGAATTGTTTTTGTTAGAGATGGAATGGCACTTGCTGTTGGAACAGGACAGCAAGAAAGAATTGGTGCTGTTGAGCAGGCAATTGCTAAAGCAAAACAGAAGGGACACTCTTTAGAAGGGAGTGTAATGTCATCTGATGCATTTTTTCCTTCAAGAGACTGTATTGATGCTGTTGCTGCAGAGGGAGTTAAGGCAGTTGTCTGGCCTGCAGGTTCAATGGCTGATTCTCAAGTAATTGAGGCTGCAAATGAGCATAATATTCCCTTGATTGCATCACTTGAAAGGTGTTTTTTGCATATTTAAAAACATGAAAATTCAAAATAAATTTTCAATTTCTCATTCCTCAAGAATGAAAATTCTTGATGGCAGTTAAAAATGCCAACTAAAAAATCACAGCGAGAGAGGTTTTTTGATTTTTGGAATAGAAGATTTGAGGGAATAACTTTTGATGATGTTTTACTGGAACCTCGGAGAAGCAGGATTGTTCCGAGAGATGTTTGTTTAGACACTTTTCTTACTTCAAGAATTCAATTACATACTCCTCTTGTAAGTGCTGATATGGATACTGTTACTGAAGCAAAATTTGCAATAAAGATTGCTATGGAGGGGGGTTTAGGATTTTTATGGAAGCACCCGGATATAGATGAGCAGGTTGGGTGGGCTTATTCTACTAAGTACGCTTTTAATAAACTAATAGATAAACCAGTAACAACTCTTGATACTCAGACTAAACGAGGTGTTAGAGAAACTCTTTTGAAATACGGGAATAGATTCTCTAGTTTAGTTGTTTTAAATTCTGGGGGGAAAGTTATCGGCTTAGTTACTCGGGATCAGACTCGTTTTGCTAAGGATTCTGATTTAGTTCGGGATTTTATGGTTAGAGAGCCTGTAAAAACTTCTAAAGTGATGAGTGCCGGAGAAGCATATGATTTTATGACTAAAAGCAAGACTGGGAAACTAATAATCATAAAGAGAGACGGAACTTTAAGAGGAATGTATACTTTCAAGGATGTTGCTGAAATAGTTGAGGGAGCAACTCCGATGTACAATAGAGACAGTGAGGGAAGATTAAGAGTTGGAGCTAATGTGGGAGTTTTTGACAAGAGTGATAACAAAAGCAGAGATAAATTTATGGAGAGAGCAGGCAAGTTACTTGAAGCGAGATGTGATGCATTATTAGTTGGAACTGCTCACGGAGATAGTGAGAATGTTATTAATTCTGTCAGAACTTTAAGAAGAGAATTTAAGAATTATGATTACGGGTTAGTTGCTGGGAATGTTGCAACTTATTCTGGAGCAGTTGACTTAATTAATGCTGGTGCTGATGCAATCAAAATTGGAATTGGAGCAGGTGCAATTTGCACTACTAGGATTGTTGCAGGAATCGGGGTTCCGCAATTGACTGCTGTTTATGATTGTGCGAGAGCTGCGAGGAAAAGAGGAAAAAGAGCAATTGCTGACGGAGGAATTAGATTTTCAGGCGATATAGTTAAGGCTCTGGCTGCTGGTGCAGACTGTGCAATGGCTGGGGGTTTATTTGCTGCAACTGAGGAATCTGCTGGGCAGATTGTTGTTGGAAAGGGCGGAGCAAGATTTAAGCTTTATAGGGGGATGGGTTCTGTAGGTGCAATGACTCAGAATCAGAGTGCTGATAGATATTCGCAGAAGGGAGCAGAGAAACTTGTTCCAGAGGGTGTAGAAACCAGAGTTCCTTTGAAGGGCTCTGCTTCTGAGGTTATTTATCAGTTAGTTGGCGGAATTAGGAGTGGAATGGGATATTTAGGAGCTAGGACAATTCCTAGACTTAGAGAGAGAGCGAGATTTATTAGAATTAGTGCTGCTGGGCATGTTGAGAGTCACCCTCATGATGTTGAAATAATTGAGGAGGCGCCGAATTATAGAAGATGAAACTTGAAAAATTAACAAATGGAAAACAAGTAATTGCAGTTGTTTGCAATCAGTGGGGAGATACTGGAAAGGGAAAACTTGTAGACTGGCTCGCTTCAGAGTGGGCTGATGTTGTTGTTAGGGGCACTGGTGGAGGAAATGCAGGGCATACAATGAAAGTTGGAGAGATGGTTCATGTGGGGCATACTGTTCCGTGCGGAATATTAAATCCAGATGTTTTTAATTATATTGGAAATGGTGTTGCTTTTGATCCAAGAGGTGTTTGCGAGGAGTTTGACGAACTTGCTGGTAAGAAAATTGACACTAGAAACTTGAGAGTTGCTTATAATGCTAAGTTGATTTTACCTCAACATCTAGTGATGGATAGAGTTAAGGAAGCTGCAGCTTCTGGAGGAGAAAAGATTGGAACTACTGGCAGGGGAATTGGACCTGTTTATACTGACCACTATGCCCGAGTTGGACTCACTGTGAATGACATGATGAATAAAGATGTTCTTGCCAGAAAAGTCAGGAAAAATTTGAAAGATAAGTTAGTTTTGCTTGATAGAGTTGATAGAAATGTTTTAAGAAAGATTATGCAGCACGATCATTTAGAAAGAGGAATTTTCTTTGACCAGAAATCAATATTTGATGTTGACTCTATTATCGAGAGATATTCTGAATACGGGAAGAGGCTGGAACCTCTTGTTAGCGATGTTGATGCTATGGTCAGAGAGGCTGTTGCAGATGGCATGAAAATACTGCTTGAAGGGGCTCAGGGACACGGATTAAGTATAGATTATGGAAGCTATCCGTTTGTTACATGCTCTGATTGCTCTATTGAGGGGTTAGCTAAGGGGTGTGGAGTGAAAGGGAGTGATGTTGACCTCGTCTTGGGAGTTGTTAAGGCCCCCTATAAGACTCGTGTTGATGCAGGAGATAGTCCGTTTCCTACAGAGATGGGGGGCAGGAAATCTGCTGAACACTGTGCAAAATCTACACGTGAGGATGAAGAGCGAAATTATCCTCGCGCGAATATCAATTCTAGGAATGAATTCATTCAAGGTATTGCTGTTAGAAAAGCGGGTGGTGAGTATGGCGCAACTACCGGGAGGCCGAGAAGAACCGGGTGGCTTGATTTGCCTTGGCTGAGATATGCAATGTTAACTAATGGAAGGGATGTTGCGTTAACAAAGCTGCAGGTTTTTGATGGCGCGAAAGAGGTAAGAATTTGCGAGTCTTATACTTACAGAGGACCGAGGTATTTTTGTGCTAACCGATGGATTGAGCCGGGGCATAAGTTTGAAATGGCTTCGAGTGACGTTGATGTTTTGCAGCACTGCGAGCCAAATTATGTTACTTTGCCGGGATGGAAGGGGCCAACTGAGAATATTAGAAGTTATGAGAAGTTGCCAAAAAGTTTGAGGAATTTGGTAGGATT
>JAHIEM010000131.1 GCA_018901625.1 Nanobdellota archaeon | reverse complement strand
TTTAAGACTATCAAAAATTTTTGGAATGATAAATCATTCCAATATAAATATATTTTATTAATAAAGTCCTTTATGAAGTTGTAGATAGGTTATAAGATTGAGATGAGCCCTGTTTTTTAAATTAATTATGGGGCAGCCTGTTTAGGTTGTAGTTTATTTTTCTGACATTATAATCTGTTTTCAAGTGGAATAGGTTTTATTCAAGCTTCAAGAGGGAGTGTTAATTTTGTGTGGCTTTTGCTTATTTATTTCTTGATAATTTCTGCAAAAGCCACGACTATTTAACAATGCTATGTTTCAAGATAACCTTAAAAACCCCAAGTTCTAAACTAAACTATGGAAAAAGAATCAAAACAAGAAGAAAATATAGAGAAACTCCCAACACTAAACGTAGGAATGGTCGGGCATATAGACCACGGCAAGACAACTTTATTATGGAAACTGACGGGAAAGTGGACAGATACACATTCTGAAGAACTGAAAAGAGGCATCACAATAAAACTAGGATATGCTGATTGCATCATAAGAAAAGATAAAGAAACGTATAATGTAAAAGAAGGCCAAGCAACTAGGTACATCACATTCATAGACGCGCCAGGACACGAAATGCTAATGGCAACAATGCTCTCAGGAGCCGCGTTAATAGATGCAGCAGTTCTAGTAATTGCAGCCAATGAAGGAATAAAACCCCAAACCAAAGAACACTTGCTGGCTCTGGAAGCAAAGAAGATAAAAAACATCATAATAGTCCAAAATAAGATAGATTTAGTTACAAAAGAACAAGCTCTAGCTAACTACAAAGGCATAAAAGAGTTTACAAAAGGCACAATAGCTGAGAACGCAAAGATAATTCCATGCTCAGCCCAGCAGGAGATAAACATAGACAAGATTCTTGAAGAATTGTGCAAGATAGATATTCCAAAGCGAGATGTAGAATCACAGCCAGTATTTGTAATTGCAAGAAGCTTTGACATAAACAAGCCAGGAACAAAAATACAAGAATTAAACGGAGGTGTTCTCGGAGGCGTGCTAAAACGAGGTAAGCTAAGAATAGGAGACGAGATAGAAATAAAGCCCGGAATAAGCACAAAAAAAGAAAATCAGCTAGTCTACGAAACAGTAAAAACTAAAATAACAAGCATGTTTAAGGGAAAGTACTCAGTAAAAGAAGCAGAACCAGGAGCAAGCATTGCATTGGAAACAGAACTAGACCCTGTTCTGACAAAAGCAGATGCATTATCAGGATGCGTGGCAAGTATTTCAGGAACACTGCCTGAAATCTCAACTAATATCAAAATCAAAACAAGTTTATTTGCAGAAGTCTTAGGTATGAGTGAAAGAAAACAAGTAGAACCCATAAAACCTTCAGAGCTTTTAATGCTCAGCATAAATACTGCAATCACAGTTGGCACAGTTAAAAGAATAAAAGATGATGAAGCAGAGCTTATTCTAAGAATTCCCATAGTCCCATTCAAAGGTGAGAATGTGGGAATAGCCAGAATGGTTTCTAATCACTGGAGATTAATTGGTTTCGGTGAGATTCTATAATCAGCTATAGGTCAATATGATTAAGATTACAAAATTTCATAGAGATTTTGTAACTACTTCGCTCATTTTACATCCCGATCCACGGAGCTTGTCCAAAACCCGGATAAAGAACAGGAACAGGACGTCTTCCTCCAGAGTATCTTACAGTTATTCTTCCTTGTGGAATTTTAAATGTTTCAAGAACTGGCTGATAAATAGAATCTAAAATTCCTCTTGAAATAAACCATTCAATTTTAACAGGAGTTTCTCCATGTTGCCATATCTCTGCATTAACTTTGCCGTCTCCCTTCTTTTTACCTTTCTTTTCTTTAATAAGGATTTCATCCCACGGCCAAAAACCATCAGAATAATACTTTCCTTTTAATTCTTCTTCAAGGCTTTTTTCACTAATTGTACAGCCAATTGTTGCTTTGAAATCACCATAATCTTTTATTAATTTTGCTCCAACGAGTACGTGTCCTAATCCTTTATTGTAAGGAATTGTTATTGGTCTTGCGTTATTTCCAGAATGCCATAACCTTGTCATGCAAGTATAATTCTCGCTATCAGTATCTCTACAAAATTGATAATCTGTTTCTTCAGGAGAAAAGATTATATCGCTTCCACAAGTATTCCAAGAGCGATAAGAATGCTCAAATCCACCTAAAGCCCCAAAATATGTTCTTTTAAATAATTCATTTTGATTAGCTATTTCTTCAAACTTTTTTCTAGTTAGTTTTTCTCTGCTCATTTTCTTCTCCCTTTCATATAATCTACATTAGTATTAACTTCTATATGATAGAATTCAATAGGAACAACATAGTCGTTTAATTCTATTCTTACATCTCTAATTCTTCCATAGGGATCTAAACCTGAGCTAAATGCATTTATTCGTTCGTCTCTATCTAAACGACGACCCTCAGTGGATTTTACAATAGCATCTTCCAAATCTTTTAGATTAAATTCAACTCCCCTATGATGCGTAGCATCAGCCTTAAATGAAGCTGAATGCCCTACCGGATCTAAGCTTGTAACAGGGTATTGGGCAATAATATCTATAGAGCTTCCACTTTCTACAATACTATTTGCTACAAGCACATATCTCCCACGAATTTTTTGGTGCTTCAGCCAGTAAAATGGTTCTCTTCCTTGTTCTTGTTCATTGGTCATCTTCATATCTCCGCAAAAAACCTCCTCGAAGGAGGTTTTTTCTACTACAGAATGGTATTCTACCTTTATTAAAACCTTTGAGTTAAAAATGCCCAAAAATGACAAGATTTATATACTATTTGTAACTATTATAAACATGAACGAAAACCAAGACAAAACAGAAAATAGAAATGTTTATAAATCGCAAAGCAGTAATAATATCAGTATGCACCCCGGTGATCCGCAAGGGTCGCCGGATGATTGCTTACCTTGTTTTGTATTTATTGATGATGGATTTTTAGCCAAACTTTCAAAATATTTTGGCAATGGAAAATATTTAAGATTTGATAGGGTTTTATTTTCAAATAATTTGGCAAAAAAAGAAAATTTAAAATGTGGAAGAATATTTTATTACCTTGCCCCCCCATTTCAATCAGATAAACCTTCTAATGAAGAGAGAATTAGAAAGGATAGACATGACAATTTTGTAAGAAGTTTAAGAGACAAAGGAGCTATAGTTAGGGAAGGAAGATGTCAAAAAATAAAAATCTCGGAAAATAATTTCAAGTATTGTCAAAAAGCAGTTGATTCTTTGATTATAATTGATTTAATGTCTATTCCAATTGATTACCCAAATATAAGGAAAATCATTTTAATTGCCTCGGATAGTGATTTTGTTCCAGCAGTTGAAAAATTAAAACAAAGAGGAATTGAGATTATTCTTTATACTTATTATGTTAAAAAGAGAAATACAGGATTGTCAAGAAGTAATTACTTGCTAAAAGCTGTTTCAAGATATTCCAAAATAACTAAACAAGATTTTGATGATGCTCCGCTAACATGAAAGAAAACGAATTTAAGCTCGATTTGAAAGACAGAAGAATATTATACGAGCTGGATAGCAACTGCAGGCAATCGTCCTCGCAGATTGGAAAAAAAGTCAGCCTGTCTCCAGAAGTTGTTAACTACAGAATTAAAAAGCTTGAACAGGAAAGAATAATAACTCAGTACCAGGTAGCTCTTGACTTAGACAAGCTTGGAATAATCCAGTTTAAAATTCTTCTATCCTTCCAGCATATGAACTCAGAATCTATGAACAAGATTATCCGCGAGTTAGAAAAAAATAAGAGTGTTAAATGGATTGTCTCTTGCAACGGAAGCTGGGATTTAATGATTGCTCTGGAAGCAGAGTCTATCTCTGAAATAAACAGTCTAAAAACAGAAGTTCTATCTGCTTTTGAGAATTATATAGACAGAAAAGCAATTTCTGTCTGCGCATCAGGTTTTGTGTATAATAGAGACTACTTAATTGACAAGAAAAATTACAATAGAACCAGAGTTCTAGTATCAGGAGCAAAAAAAGAGAAACTAGACCGAGTTGACCTAGAAATACTAAAAAAGCTCGCAGAAAATGCAAGAAAGCCAATTGTAGATATTGCCAACCAACTAAAAACTTCAGCAAGAGTGGTTAATTACAGAATAAGGCAGTTAATAAAAGAAAAGATAATCACAGGTTTTAGAATAGCTATCAATTATGAAAAGCTTGGAATAAAATTCTATAAAACCTTCTTCTATCTTGACAATCCTAAACAAGAGAGAATAAACAAGCTTGCTGAATATTTTGCATCTAACAAGAATGTTATTCACAATCTTCATGTTGTGGGAAACTGGGATTTCGAGCCAGAATTTGAGGTTTATTCCGAGCAAGAATTTAACCGCATTCTAAACGAGATGAAAGACAAATTTTCAGACATAATAAAAAACATAGATATAGTAACTATCTCAAAAGAGCATAAGTTTGTATATCTATAAAACCATAAAGTTCATATACTTCCTATAGAGACTATATAACATGGACAAGACCACTATACAAATAAACCTTGAAACTCTGGAAAGAATTAGAAACCTAAAAAATTTTGAGAGACAGTCTTACGATGAAGTGTTAAACAGCCTGATAGACAATTGCGAGGAAGAGAGCCTAAACGCAGAAGAAATTAGCGAGATACAAAGAGGATTGGAAGACATTAAAAGAGGTAAAGTAAAGCCTATAGAATCTGTTGCAAGAGGATTAGGAATAACCTTAAGATAAAATGTTTCAGATAGAGATTACTGAAACAGCAGAAGATTTTCTCAAAAAGTTGCAGAAAAAAGACGCAGAAGTTATTTTAAATAAAATTTATTCTATCAGGGAAAATCCATTCAGGTTTTTAAAAAGATTGCAGGGTGAGAAGCTCTGGAGGCTGAGAATTGGTGATTACAGAGCAATTGTTGATGTCATTATCTCCATGAATAAAATCATAGTAGTGAGGATAGGACATAGAAAGAATATTTATAATTGATATCTAAGAGCCATGAGTTAAACTCATTTTGGGGAGACAACCCTAAGAGTTTTATATAGGGATTTTATCATTCTTTTATGAAAGAACTACCACCTGCGGAAGTATATGAAAAAGAAGTTAAATATATGCCTTGGGGAATATTAATCCAAGATATTTTAGACATAATTGAGCAAAATACTCCTAAAGGAGCAAAGGTTTTGGACCTAATGTGTGGACCAGGTTATCTTTTAAGTAAAATAAAAGAGTTTAGACCTGATTTAAAATTAAGCGGAGTAGACATGGACAGAAGATTCATTAAATATGCTCAGGAAAAGTATACTGGAATTAAATTTGAAATTGCTAATATCCTCAAATGGAAAGCAAAGGAAAGATATGATTTAATACTATGCACTAGGGGATTACATCACTTGCCTTTTGAAGAACAAGAAAAATTTGTTAGGACTATTAAGGATTTATTAAACAAAGGAGGGTTTTGCATTATTGCTGATCCTTGTATCGATGATTATTCGAATGAAAAGGAAAGAAAACTTGGAGCATCAAAGTTAGGATATGAATATTTATCAACAGTTATTGAAAATGATGCTCCAAAAGAGATAATTTTAGCAGCGATAGATATTCTGCACAATGATGTAATGAAATTTGAATTTAAGAATTCCGTAAAGAAAAATAAGCCAATATTTGAAAAGTATTTCTCTTCTGTAGAAGTCCATAAAACCTGGCCAAAATCAGACTCGGAGTATGGCGATTACTTTTTTGTTTTACGAGATTAGATAATAAGCATCACTTCTCACCATTAACACCATCTTCAAGAGTAGGAACTCTGACTAAGTCAGTAACAGAATCTCCCTGCTGCAGCTTGATTATCCTAACACCCTGGGTAGCTCTCCCCATAATCCTAATATCAACAACATTAGTTCTAATTACAATCCCTTTTGAAGTTGTAACTATAATTGAATCTTTTTCCAAAACACCCTGACTAGTAATAATCTCTCCAGTCTTATCAGTTGCTTTTAAGTTAATAACCCCCTTCCCAGCTCTCCCAGTCAGCCTGTAATCCTCAATAGCGCTCCTCTTCCCATACCCATTCTTAGTAATAGTTAAAATTGAAGAATCTTTTGCATTCTCAATCGGAAGAACCTCTAATGAGACAACCAAATCATCTTTTTCTAGTTTTATTCCGCAAACACCGTAAGAAGCTCTGCCCATGCTTCTCACTTCATCAGAATTAAACCTTATAGCCTGCCCGTCCTTAGAAACAAGCAAAACCTCCTGCTTATCTCTTACTGGTTTAACATCAACTAACGTATCATTAGTTCCTCCAAGCTCAATTGCTTTTATTCCTCCCTTTCTAGGCGAGTTGAATTCTTCAAGAGCAATCTTTTTTACAGTTCCTAGCTTAGTAGCCATCAACAAGTAATTCTTAAACTCGCGGACAGCAATAACTGAAGTAACTTCCTCCTCTTTCAATTCAAGCATATTAACAAGAGCCTTTCCCTTTCCATATTTTGCAATCTCAGGAACTTCATAAGCCTTCATCCAGTGAACTTTCCCCTTGTCAGTAAATAATAACAGATAATCATGAGTAGAGCAAGTTATAAGCTCCTTGACAAAATCACCAGTAGCAAGCTCAGTTCCAATAACTCCTTTTCCTCCGCGATTCTGCTCCCTATACTGCTTCATATCCATTCTCTTGCAATACCCTTTCTCAGTAATAGTAATAACAACGTCTTTCTTATCAACTAAATCTTTCTCCTCAAGCTCTTTAACACTTCCTAAAATACTGGTTCTCCTGTCATCCCCATAAACTCTCTTCAATTCAAGCAAATCCTTTCTTATCAGTTTAAAGATTTCTTTTTCATCTCCGAGTATAGTCTTCAGCTGCTTGATAAGTTCTTCCAAATCACTCTTCTCTTTTTTCAGTTTTTCTAATTCCAAACTAGTTAACTGAGATAGCTTCATGTCTAAAATTGCCTGAGCCTGCTTAAGAGAAAGAGAGAATTTCTTCTGCAAAACTTCTAATGCTTCAGTTGTTCCTCTTGATTTTCTTATCAGAGCAACTACTTCATCAATATTCTTTTGAGCAATCAACAATCCTTCTACAATATGAAGTCTTGCCTCTGCCTTATCCAAATCAAATTGGGTTCTCTTTCTAATAACCTTTCTTCTGTAGTTAACATACACCTCAATTATCTGCTTGAGATTAAGTTGTTTAGGCTGTCCATTAACAAGAGCAAGCATAATTGCATCAAAAGAGTTTTGCAATCTAGTGTATTTGTATAGTCTATTAATAGTAAACTTAGAATCAGCCCCTCTTCTTAACTCAACAACAATTCTAACCTTTCCCTTAGCTGATTCATCTCTTATGTCTGAGACATCAGGCAGTTTCTTTTCCTGAACAAGCTTTGCAATCTCTTCTACCAAAGTTGCTTTATTAACTTGATACGGAATTTCTGTAATAATCACGCTCTCCTTTCCCTTGTTTTCTTCAACTTTAGTCTTCCCTCTGACAACTAATTTCCCTCTCCCGTTAGTATAAATTCCAGATATATCTCCTGAAACCTGCCCCCCAGTAGGAAAATCAGGAGCCTGTATAATCTTAATAAGTTTCTCAATCTCAATTTCAGGATTATCAACATACGCGATAATTGCCTCACAAACATCATTCATATTATGCGGAGGCATATTAGTTGCCATTCCAACAGCAATCCCACTAGCCCCATTCAGGAGAAGATTAGGAACTTTTCCAGGCATTAATTCTGGCTCTTCAAGAGTATTGTCGAAGTTAGCCAGCATCTTGCAAGTTCCTTTATCTATGTCTTCAATCAGTTCTTCAGATAACTTCGCCATCTTTGCCTCAGTATACCTATAAGCTGCAGGAGGATCCCCATCAAGGCTCCCGAAATTTCCCTGCCCAATCACTAAAGGGTATCTCAAAGAGAAATTTTGAGCCATTCTTACTAAAGAATCATAAACAGCAACATCTCCATGAGGGTGGTATTTACCAATAACATCCCCCACAATTCTTGCAGATTTCTTAGTCTGCTTATTATGCTGAAGTCCTAATTCATTCATTGCCCATAAAATTCTCCTATGAACTGGTTTCAATCCATCTTCAGTAGCAGGCAGTGCTCTAGAAACAATAACTGACATCGCATAATTTATGTAAGCCTGCCTCATCTCTCCAGATATTTCTGCATCTACAAGTTTCTTAGCCTCAATATTCTCTTTCATCTGCTCTTTTCTCTTAGCTAAGTCCTCGCTGACTCCATTCCCATTCTCTTCTTTCTTATTTTCTTCTTCTGTCATCTTATTTTTTCTTCTTATTTATTTTCTTATCTTCACATTCGCATCCGCAGTCTTCAGTTTCTTCTTCATCTTTTTCAGATTCATGCTCACAACAGCAACAATCTTCACTCATTTTTTCCTCCTTTTATTTTTCTTATTTAATTTGCCATGAATCACAATTATGGGGAAAGTCATATTCTCAAACCCACACTCATTGCACCTCATTCTGGGGATTATCCCGAAAGCATTTCTCCACCCCTGAATAAAACCCACTTTCTTGCTCTTGCATCTCGGGCAAAAATAAGCCCTAATTTCCGCATCACAGCAACACCCGCATTTTTGTTTTTTCATATTACAAATCCAGCTCCGCCATTTTTGAATTTTCCTCAATAAACTTTCTTCTTGGCTCAACAGCATCTCCCATTAATATTGAAAAGGTCTCATCAGCCTCAACAGCATCTTCTATAGACACTTGTTTTAATATTCTAGTTTTAGGATTCATAGTAGTATCCCACAACTGCTCATCATTCATCTCTCCCAACCCCTTGAACCTCTGAACATCACACTTACCCCCAAGTTTCTCAAGCTGTTTTTTCAGTTCTTCATCTGAATAAACATAATAATCACTCTGCCCTTTTCTAATCTTAAATAATGGAGCAACTGCAACAAAAATATTCCCTGCTTCAATTAACTGGGAAGTATACCTATAAAATAATGTTAATAGTAATGTCTTAATATGCTGCCCATCAACATCAGCATCAGCCATAATGATTACCTTTCCGTATCTCAATTTCTCAATATCAAAGCTATCTCCAACTCCTGTCCCCATAGCAGTAAGCAAGTTAGAAATCTGCTCAGATGCAAGAGCTTTTGCAGGATTTGATTTTTCAACATTCAATATCTTCCCTCTTAGTGGAAGAATAGCCTGAAACTCCTTATCTCTCGCCCCCTTAGCTGTTCCCCCAGCAGACTCTCCCTCAACAATGTATAGCTCAGTTTCTTCTTTTTTCCTAGAGGAGCAATCAGCAAGCTTTCCAGGCAGTCCACTTCCTCCTAAAGCATTCTTTCTCCTGACTAAATCCTTAGCTTTTGCAGCAGCTTCTCTCGCTTTTAGCGCAGCCGAAGCTTTTTGCGCAATTTTATTTGCAATAGCAGGATTCTCCTCAAAAAATTCACTCAATGCCTGGGAAACCATAGAATCAATTGCACCCTTAATCTCAGAATTTCCCAGCTTAGTTTTAGTCTGCCCCTCAAACTGCGGCTCTTTTAACCTTAAAGAGATAACAGCAGTCAGCCCCTCTCTAACATCATCTCCTTCAAGTTTTCCACCCTTTATTATATTTTTTTTCTGAGCATAATCATTTATAACTCGTGTTAAGGCAGTTTTAAACCCAGAAACATGAGTTCCTCCCTCAATAGTATTAATAGTATTTACAAACCCGTGAATATTCTCATTATAGCCATCTGTATACTGGATTCCAACCTCAGCAATAACATCTTCCTGCTGCTTCTTAAAATAAATCGGCTTATGCAAGCCCTCTCTAGTCTTATTCAACCACTTGACAAATTCAACTAAACCCCCGGGATTATGAAACTCTTCCTTCTTCTCATTCATCTCGTCTTTAAATAAAATCTTCAAGCCAGCATTAAGAAAACAAATCTCTCTGAATCTAGTGGCAAGTGTGTTAAAGTCAAACTTAGTTGTAGAAAAAATCTCCTCATCAGGATAAAATGTTACAGTTGTCCCGGTAACTCCCTCCTCGCACTTTCCCTTTACTTTGACATCATCTAAAGGTTTTCCAATCTTATAGCTCTGAGTGTATATTTTGCCATCCCTGCAAACCTCAACAATCATCTTCCTGGACAGAGCAGCAACTACTGAAATTCCAACTCCGTGCAAGCCTCCAGAAACAGCATAAGATTTCTTGTCAAACTTGCCTCCAGCATGCAGCTTGGTTACAATGATTTCCATAGCTGATTTCTTATAAACAGGATGAGTATCAACAGGCATGCCCCGTCCATTATCCTCAATTGTTACACTTCCATCCTTATTTATTGTAACTTTTATGATATTGCATATTCCAGCCAAGCATTCATCAACAGAATTATCAACAACTTCATAAACTAAATGATGAAGCCCCTCCTTGCCAGTGCTTCCTATGTACATGCTGGGTCTCATCCTTATTCCCTCTAACCCCTCGAGAACCTTGATGTTCTTTGCATCATAATCTTCTTTTTTTACTTCAGCAGGCATTTTTTATTTTTCAGTCTTAATCTTTAATTTTTAGCTTAAATTCGGCTGTAAAACCAGTTAACATTCTCCTTGTTTCAGCTAATAAAAACCAACAGTATTTATAAACCTTTCTGCCAGTTTATCGTCGATAAACAAGAATATTGCAGGTTAATGTACATCTCCCCATATATCTGTTAAAAATTTAGATTCAGGCAACAGAATAAACTCCCAGTTCAGAAATAGAACCAGTTGTAGTTATCGTATTTTAAAGATTAAGTTAAATAGTAAAAAGATCATTCAAATTATTCTCGAAACTTGCGTTAAAACCATGACTATCTGTCTGATATCCAGTCTTAGTTGCATAAATTGTGTAATTAGAATAATAATTTCTTGTTCCTCCCAGATTCACATAGTCAGTAATTGTAGTAATATTAGTCCATCCAGTTGAGTTAGTCATTAACCCAGTAAATTCTGTTGCTCCACTCACATTATAAGCAGTTATATTTGCATTTGAAACATGATTCCCATCTGCATCAGTTACATAAGCTCTATAATACCATTTTCTTATTAATGAAGAGCCAGAAGCAATAGTCTCTTTTGAAACATCATAACTAACATTTATGAAGGTGTTATTTTTTGCATATGCCCAAGTCCATCCAGAAACATCATTATTTGTATTTGAGGATAAATTTCCATTTGTAAATATATTGTTGCTTGAGGATAAATCAAAATAGATTCCATTATTGGTGTTTGAATTTGCTATTGTGTTTGTTAAGATGTTGTTCTGTGAGCTAAAACCAAGATAGATTCCATTAGTATTTGAATTTGCTATTATATTTATTAGGGTATTTCTTTTTGAATTTTGATTAAGATAGATTCCATTATTGGTGTTTGAATTTGCTGTTATGTTCGTTAATATATTGTTGATTGAGTTTAAGTAAATATAAATTCCATTACTGTTTAAGTTTGCTGTTATGTTCGTTAAGATGTTGTTTAGACTTGCATAAAGATAGATTCCATTATTGGTGTTTGAATTTGCTATTATATTTGTTAGGGTGTTATTGTTCGAGTTTGTATAAAAATAGATTCCATTATAATTATTTGAACTCGCACTCAAATTCTCAATCAAACTATTACTTGTACTAATAAAATAAATTCCATAATAAAAGTCAGTTATATTCTTAAAATTCTTAATAGTTATATTTTTTCTTCCACTTGCATAAACACCATAATCAGTTTCAAAATCATCCCCGTCAATATAAAACCCATTTCCATCCAAAACAACATTATCAGCAGTTATATCAAAACAAGTTCCAGTTGTATAAATATCTCTTCCTAAGAAATAAGTTCCAGCAGAATTTAAAAAAGTGCATCTATAAATCACATTTCCTTGCAGATAATTACTACTGCACTGCCCAGAATAACAATAGCTATCTCCAGAACCACATGAAATTCCATTTGCTTTATTTTCATTTATACAAACTCCTTCAAAACAACTGTCAATAGTGCATTCATTTCCATCATCACAATTAACTTCATCACAAGAACCAACACTCACCCTGTTATTGTCATCACTATCTCTCGCACTTTCAGCCCAGGTTTCAGGAGATCTCTCATCACTAGATTTCACAATATAAGAAAATTCTACTCCTATCTTTCCGCTAGACAAAACAGGATAGACTCGTATCTTCTCAACCTTGCTAAAACCAGAAACATTCAGAACATAGCTTCTAGATTCAAGAGCTAGAGGAATCTTGTCCGTAATAGTATAAACTCTAGAAATGTCTCCGAAACTGTCTTTCCCGTCAATAACTATCTTGATTGCAGATAAACTCGCACTATCAGAACCCCTCTGAATGTCTAGTTGAATTCTCTCTTCAGAATAGTTGACATAAACCGAATTCTCAAGAACCTTAAGATTAATATCAATCACTCCAGCACTTTCTTCTGCATCCCCAACCCCGCTCTTAACCATATTTCTCACAGCAACATAAACAATAAAAACTGCAGCAAGAACTAATAAAATAATTAGAACAGTTGTAATCACTTCTGACTGAGATTTCTTCACCATCTTTTTATTGTCAAATCAAGAGAGGTAGAAAAATCTTTTGATTTTTCACATCTTTTTCTCAAATCAACTAGCAAATCAAGATTTATAAAGATTACTTATCACTGCTCTTTTCAGGCTCTTTAATCTTCTTCACAATAGCCCACTTTCCCTTTGTTCTGTTCATCAGAGCATACTTTCTGCATTTTGAAGAACAATAATACTTTACATGCCCAATAGCATTCACAAGAGTAAGTCCTCTCGGAAATTCGTAATTCTTAGAGCAATAAGTGCATTTTGGCATCTTAAATTTATACTTAGGTATAAGCCCCCTTTGTAACCTTGCTTCTTATTCTTCTAGCTTCAATCTGAGTCTCTCTTAATAATAGAATATCTCTTAATCTCACGGGCCCCTTGACATTTCTTCTCATAGTCTTTCCCTTCTCATCACCCTGCAGTAATCTCGCCTTAACCTGGGTAATCTCCCCCCTAAAACCAGTTCTCCCAATAATCTCTTCAACAACCGCAGGAACAGCATTAGCAGAATTCAAGCTGGATTTCATAGTTGACTCTGTCTTAACTTCATTCTTTGTTGGTTTTTGCTTATTGCTTCCCATTTTTAAAGATTGAACTATTTAATAAGTTCTAAACTGCTCTCTTCCTAGCAGTCTTCTTCTCTTCACTGATCTCAGCTTCAATCACAGCAATTGCTGAGCAAGGCACAGATATTCCAGCAGCAATTCCTAGTTTCTGCTTGCTGTCAACTTCGTGACACGGAATATTCTTTTCCTTGCACAAAGCAGGAAGATGAGCAATAATCTCAGCAGGAGAGACATCTTTAGCATAGAATACAGCCTGAGCTGTTCCTCTCTCAGCAGCTTTAGTTGCTTCATTTATTCCTTTTTCAATTTTTCCTGATTTTCGTGCTTTTTCAACAGTTGAATAGAAATCCATTTTCTATCCTCCCACATTTATTTAGGTTCATTGGATAAAAACAAGACAGAAGGAGGGTTTTTAAATGTTCTTATCAAACACTGACTTGTGCATAAAAATAATATGTTAAGCAAACCTTTATCTTTTTATTTTGTATACTACCTGGCCACCTTCGTCTTTTTTTATGCCCCCATTTGCTAAAATCACATTTTCACCGAGATTAATTGTTCTGTTAGCCATGTTTGTAAGAGTGTCTGCCCAAGGATTACTAGGATATAAATCTAAACTCCCCCTATTTGTATTATAATATTCATTTCTTATAGGAACTTTCCACTTAGCAGGAATATTGTTTGCTCCTGCAATAATCCCTAAAACTCCTGCAGCAGTCGGAGCATTGCAATCATTATCCCAACCAGCCAGTGCTGCAATTTGTATTCCTTTATCAAATTGCATGCTTTTGTCTGCATCTTGGCTATACAAAAGAGCTATGATAGTTGAAGCAAAATTAACCTTAGAATGTATCCACCAAGCTCCTCTTCCATTAGACTCAAGATTATACGCTTCTGTATAATATTTATTATGTATCTGCGTTCTTGTGTCTCTCCAGTTAGGATTTGATTTCCACCAAGAGGTTACATTATTAACAATATTGACTGCTTCTGAATTTTGAGGGAATTTATTTTTTACATTTTCTATTATTCTTGTGACATTATCCTCAAAAAATGCTTCAGAATATATCATAGAATAAAATTTTGCGAAATCTACAGCATAACCTTCATTTGTGACTCGTGCAAATTTGTCTCCATAAGCACTGGCAGTATTTTTCATTCCAGGAGCAAGCATCCCAAAAACCTCACTTTCAATCTGAGCATCTATATAATCAAAATAAGGATTATAGCCTTGCTTGCCAGAATAAGGAGGGGTGCAGTTAATTCCAAGACATACATTTCCAGTAGGAGTGCAATTGTAAGAATTACCAACACATGGTCCAGAACTAGGAGATGTTTTGTTTGTCATTAAATTATAAGCATACTTATTTGCAAAATAAATTCCAGAACTAATATAACTCAGCCATGCTTGCATGATTTGTTCATTGGTGATTCCTAAACCATAATTTTCTAGCATCCACAAATCAACCCATTCCATGCTTGTATCATCATCAGTCTGTGATTTAACTACACAAGAGCCATAATCTGAAGGATTGCAAGTTCCGCTTATAAGGTTAGAATTATAGGTAGAATTGTAATAAATACTCGAAGCAGGATTAGAAGTTGAAACATACACCCCTTCTGTGGGTCTGCCTAAAAAATTTCCTGCAATCTGCCCAAGCCAGCCGCCATAAACTTTGTTATAATAATCTGTTTGTGTTAAAGATGCAAGCCCGTTTTCATAAATCACTCTGATTTCATCATCAGATAAAGTTCTGTTAAAAATCATTACATCATCTATTGTGCCATTAAAATATTCACCATCCTCTGTCTCTCTTGCTCCTATCACAAGATTACCAATTGCACTTGACCAAACCCCTCCTGTCTTTAAATCAGAGCTTTCTCTTACTCCATTTAAGTATTTTACAACCATATTATCAGAAGTTGAATAAGCTCCTCCAATAAAATACCACTCATCAGGATGGATAGGTGTAATAAAGTTTTTATTGCCTCCATTTCCCCCAACTCTATAATGGAAAACATTTGCATTTCTCCACAAACCAAACCAATTACTGCCCATTCGGTTATACTCTAAAATACTGTACCACCCAGAATTTACTGAATTTGTTTTTACCCATGCAACAACACTAAAATTTCCTCCGCCAAAATTTAAACCAGATGCAGAAGATTTTTTTAAATAATCTCCG
>JAHIEM010000130.1 GCA_018901625.1 Nanobdellota archaeon | reverse complement strand
CCAAGCGTAGCTCATCAGTGGGATATTGAAAGATTCAATTCTTTTGTAGGAAACACTTTAATTTCAGTTTCTTCTGCTTTAATAAACAAAAAAGTTTACGACTGGGCGTGGCTTGATGAATGGGACTTAAAAGATAGAGAAAATAAAACCAAAAAAACATATACTCAAGAAAATTTTGAAATACTAAAAAATGCTGGATATAAGGTAGCATTAGTAACTCCCGAGCTGCATAGGACTTCTCCAGAAGGGTATGGCTTGGAATCCCACCCAGATGCAGAAAACAAAGAAAGATTATTTGAGAGAATAGAAGAAATAATCAGTCTAAAACCTGATGCACTTTGCACTGACTATTCAGAAGAGATAAAAAAATTGATTTAACAGAGATACTTATCCCCCTTGAGTGAGGGGACCTTTACTACCACATTTGTAGCGTCAGTTAATGCTATAAAATCTGTAGCCTCTCCAGGTTTGATTACGACAATATCTCCTTCCCTATACTCGATACCATTCATCTTAACCTTTCCACTGGTTATTAAGGTAAGTTCTATCGCCAATTTATGATAATGTTTTGCCTCACAGTCTCCAGATTTATAACTTCTATAAGAAACTTCACAGTTTTCAGTTTTAAATGCAGAAGGTTCAAAGTCCCCCACAAACCATCCACGGGTCATATCCTTAAGATTAAATCTTTTCATTGTTTAAATTAAACTACTGTCTTTTTAAGGTTTTAGGTTATCTTAGCTTTGCGTATTAATTAATCCTTCCTAAGAACAACATAAACTTTTCTTCCTAGTAAATCTTTAGGAGCATCTATCTTAGCTCCATTGCCAAATTTAGTAATTGTCCTTTCAAAAATAAGTTCAAACTCATCCCTCAATTCTAACTTCCCTTTCTCAAGTTTTATTGATCTTAATAGTTTCTTTGACATATATAATCTTATATACATGTATATATAAACCTTGTGAAAGACACATTCACAAACTATAAGTATATACATTAATATACTTATCCATGAAAGAAAGAGGTTATCCGAATAGAGAGTTTAGAGCATTAGTGAAATATTCAAATGAAGCAAGAAAAAATAAGAGAATAAAATTCTACGAGCATAAAAAACCTAAAGAAGTAGATTGGAATGCATATACTCTTTCACAAATTAGAGATGCGAAAGAGACACTTCTCTTTATCAAAAGAGAAGTTGATAAATGTAAAATGCCCCCTAAAAAAGTTGGAAAGCCAATAACAGATCCAAAAATATTAACCAAAGCAGTCTTAATCTGCGAAGCATTGGGTTTTGTTGAGAGAAAAGCAGAGGGTTGGCTTGAGATTATTGGACCATTTGCAGGCATTCATGAAAAGCTCGACGACAGAGTTATAGGCAATGCCTACAATAAGACAGAAGTTGCATTTATCCTTAAACAAATATTTGATAAGAATAAAACTTCTGATGGAAAATTAATGGGAGATGGATCTGGTTTAGAAACAAGCAGGAAACAAAATTATGGGATAAACAAAAAATCAACAAAAGAATTTTTAACGTCAATTGTTGATTCAAGAGAAATTGTGCAGGCTTTTGATTTCTCTGGAAGAGATGAAAGCAAGGCTATGCATGAATTGATTGAAAATATAGACGGCAATAGCCTTGCTTTAGATGCGGGATTTAATGACAAAGAACTAGTGAGAAAAATTGTTGAGAAAGATATTATTCCTTATGTTTATCCAAAGAAAAGCAATAGAATTAATGGAGGAAATGGGTGGACAGAAATGTATCTTGAATTTTTTACAGATGTTATTGCTTGGCTAACGGAATATTATCAGAGAGTTCATTGTGAAAGTTTTCATTCTGCATTCAAAAGAGTCTATGGAATTATTAGCAAGATAAGAGTTCATAGCAAGTTTGTTCAGGTTAGCGCAAGGATAATCTTGCATAACCGAGCAAGATTATCTTATTTTAAGAAAATCAAATAATATGTACGCAAAGCTGGTTATCTTCTTAATAATTGCCTTTACTGGGGCATATAAATAATAATCCCCTTTTCCTTATCTTTTCTTATTATGCTATTTTTTAATCCCAAAAAGTAATTATACCCTCTCCAAATAAGAGTGGTTTTAGAGAGCAGATTTTTAATTATAAAATTACTCCTGCGCTTGATTAATAATTTTATAACTGACCTAGAAAAACCAAATTTAGTGTATAACGCAAACAAGGTATTAATAGGATTGTTCTGCAGGATCATATAGTTTTTAGCATATACTTCAAACATTTCATTTTTAATAAGCTCTCTTTTGTCCCCCTCTCATATAGAATTGTTCCAGGACAAAGAGTTAGAGAAAAGAGCAGAATAGACACAAGCTTTTTAATGGTCAAAATAAAATTTAGCGATTCAATTAGCGTATCTTCTTTCTCCCAAGGATTGTCTAATATAAAATCAAAACAAAGGTCCACCTTATACCTATATTTTTCAAGAAACTTTATCGCTTCAACTGCCTTTTCCATTAAGACGGGCATATTGTCTATCTCCTTATTTATCTTGTCGCTAGTAGTCTGAATCCCCATTTCAAGACGAACTAATCCCGCACTAATTAATGCCCCTATCTTCTCTTTGTTTATAGAAGAAGGTGTTGATGCACAAAAAAAGGGCAAGCCCACATATTCTTCGTATCTGTTACAAAACGCTTTGATTTCTTCATTCGATTTTGCACAAAAATCATCATCCACAAATCCAATAATTATACGCTTTCCAAAGAGTCTCTTAACGTTTATTAATTCTCGCAAAATGTGTTCTGTACTTCTTCTTCGAATTATAACTGCTTTTTTGTTTATTTTAATTAAACAGTTATTTAGACAATAACCACACTGATAAGGGCAACCCTAATAGTAAGGATGTAATAGTTCCGGATTATGTCTTTATTCAATCTAGAAAGCTTTCCATGATAATAAAAGAAGGTATTATTAGAATCAAATTCTGGAATTGGAAGACTACTTAAATCAGAAACTAAAAACAAGGGATTTTTCTCAATCTTGTCACCATACTTCTGATATACATTCTTTATTTTTACGAGGGGTTTTTTACCTTTGCTTTTTGACAATACCTCCGCCAACCTAACTATTGCTTCTTCAGGCCCCCATATACATAATCTGCAAAATTAAGACACTCTTCAGGTTTTACTGTAGGAGGCACACCCCCAGCAACTATCGGGATATTCATTTTTTTAAGCTTTAATACAATCTTTTTAAATTGAACATAGTGTTGGTTATACAAGAGATCCCTATGAATACTGAGTCCTTGCATAAGTATTCAATTTGATGTGTAATACTTTCAAATTCAGAGTAATGAACATCGTTTTTAATTGGCACATGAATATGTCTACAATCATACCTCTTATCCAACAACGCCTGCTGCAGAATTGGTAAGGCCAAAGAGGGCCATCATTCTAACCCTATGAGCAT
>JAHIEM010000129.1 GCA_018901625.1 Nanobdellota archaeon | reverse complement strand
GTCTTTATAACAGACTTTATTTTAGAGAATAAGTTCCATCCAGATTCTTTCGTCTCTCTTGTATTCTTTGAAGCCCATTTTTTTATAGAATCCTTCAGAATTCATTTGAGGATATGTAGTAAGGAAAATTCTTTTATATTTGCCTTTACATAATTTTATAGCTTTTTTTACGAGTTTCTTCCCTAAACCCCCACCTCTTTTTTCTTTTTTAATATACATTCTACTTATCCTAGCATCTCCTTCGTTTTTTATCCCTAGTGTTCCAATTATCTCACCTTTTTCTTCTACAACAAAAAACTTTTTGTATTCTTTTTTTATATTATCCAAGTCTTTAAGGTTAGAAGCTGAATTGAAAATTTCTGTTAAAACTTCTTTAACTAATTTTTTTACTTTTTTTCTATCTTCTTCTTTATATTCTCTTATTTTCATAATTAGGTTATATAGGCATATTATAAAAATCCTTCTATAGTTATAACTTAATCTAAGAATAACATCGGGCTTAAACAACCCGAAGGGCTCGAGTGGAATGAAATGACCTCGAGAGTTTTTTCTTGAAAAGAAAAAATTTGGGAAAATCCTGCAAGGATTTTCTGTTTAAGCCCTGTTAAGTCGTGCGAGGCATTTATGCCGAGAGCCTGCAAGGCGTCACCAAGCCGTAGGCGAAGGAGTAAATTTTCAATTGTATTATATTAATAATCTGCGAAGCAGACTATCTTTCGTTAGAGCCGATGACCCCCTGCTATTCCGAAGGTTTTTTATAGTTTAGTTAGATAGAGAGGTTATGGTTAAAAAAAGAAGTCCTAGAGAGATTATACAATCATCGAAAAATCCTTCTATAGAAGTTAGTGCTATAAAATTTCCATGTAGTGAAGTTGTGTTAGATGTTTCTTTGCCTGGAACGAGTAAAGAAAGAGAAACATTATTTGATTACTGGAAGATAAGAAAACTATGGAAAAAACATGGAAAAAGAAAATATGGGTTGATACATACACATCCTTATAGCAGTAATTATTTGCCCGATACAGCACTACCTTCGGATAAAGATATTCGCAATTTTTTAGGGGATGATAATCAACAAGAATTAATAGTCTATAATAGAAATTCTGATAGCGGAGAAATCTTTGGAGGGATAATTATAACTAAAACACGAGATACTCCGAAGATGCATTATTCTCCTATCAATCTTCTTTCACTTTTAAATACGCATCTGTTTGGTTTTGCTTCTCCTTCGTGGGATTATCATGAAATGAAAGAATGGATTGACAATACATGGGACAAAAATGATACAACAGAATATGACTTAGAAAGAACTGCAAAGAAGTATAATCTTAAATATAGAAAATTAAAAGGTAGTGAATTGAAAGTAGATACTTTATCGGATAATAGAGGGAATCTAGAACAAAAAGTTTCTTCAGTAGTCGCAATCGGCGGATTACTCTCAAGTTTCTTTTTTCTTGGTTCAAGCGTTACAGGAAACGCAATAGGAAGTCTGGGAAAAAGCTCAGGCAGTTGGTTAGGATTAGTTTTGTTTTTAGTCGGAATAGCTGGGGTCTTCTGGTATTTTCGTAGTAAAAAGCGATAGCTTTTTCTCATGTGAGCGAAGCGAGCATGAGGCGGGGGTCATCGGCTCGTTCTTATGAGTTACAATTGAAAATTTATTCGACATAACAAGATGGACTGAACCCTTGTTTGTAGACACTAAGTTATATCAACGGAAATAAATTTTCGGAAATTTTTTCCTTGATAGATAGGAAAAGAAAGTTCGATTATTAATTTCTTTTCCTATAGGTTAATACTTCTTTGATATGCCTCATACTCTGCGGGGGTCATTTCTTGCTTCTTTTTCCAATCCAGATATTCATCCCAGGGCAGAGCATTCTCGGGCCAACGGTTGTCATCTGATTCCGCCATATTTTTAATAAGGTGTTCTGATTTAAATATGGGAGATTAAGGCATTTTGGCAATAAATACCATGGTTATCCTAAGTGGGTTTCTGAAAAAGATTGGAATAAGTCTGCTTAACAGACAGTTGACTAAAAAAGCTAATTTTAAATACTGAATTATGATGCCAATTTTATGGAAATACTAACTTTAAGCATAGTAATAATAATCGGGATACTTGCATTTATTATTCTTGCGATTCTGCATCATTTTTACAACAAATCTATCCACAAAATAAACCCTTGCCTTATTTTGTTTTTAGGATATTTAATTCTTATAATAAATATGTTTCTTGCAACAAAGGCATATTCCACAGAATGGATTTTTGCATATATCTTCAAAGGCTCGTTCGATAAACTGCTTTAGTTGCTTTTCTTCATAATTCCGCCGCCTAGCTTTTCAAATGCTTCTTGAACATTCTCATTAGCAAACTGAACATTACACTCCATTTTTCCTTTTCCAGAATAAATGAGCTTGTTTCATCCTCTTTTCAGCTTCTTCTGGATAAAAAATCCATCCAATCTTTCCTTCTGCATCTACAGAAATCTTTCCTGAGACCAAGAGATAGTCAATTATTACTGAAAATGTCTGGTACATCATTTTTTTAGGCAACCTTTCCCATAATTGTTTTTTCTTATACTCTCCATCATTTTCTTTTATGAACCCCTCTACCATTAAGACTGTGTCTAATCTGGGGTATCTTGTGGGTGCGTTTTTGGTCATTTGAGTCTCCATCACCTTTTTCGCACCTTATAGGGCACTGCCTTCGCACACTCTTTTTATCATGGTTATATCAGCTGATATACCTATTTAAATCTTGTGATTTCGCTTATTTACTACTTCTTTTTAATTAATAAATGTTAATTGGTTTAGGGCGGGTCTTGTCAAGGGGGGCTTTGGTTTTGGTTTGGTTAGTTGGTTTAGAACGAGGAGCTTGTTAGTGCGTGAGTGGTGGTTTGGTTTGGTTATTTTGTAGGGTTGGTGTTGGGGTTGGTTGGGGTTGGTTTCTGCTTATTCTGAACTTTCAAAATAAGCTTCTCTTTTGACTGGGTCAAATACCAGCTTGAGTTTATTCTTTTCCATAAAATCGACACCGAGAATAGTAGGTTGAGTACATTCGGTAACTTCCTCTACAGGGATTTGAACATCCATTTTGCATTCAAAATGCTCTCCAAACCTAAGTTCTGCGTCTCTTAAAATTTTAG
>JAHIEM010000128.1 GCA_018901625.1 Nanobdellota archaeon | reverse complement strand
TAATTCTTCTCTGATTTCAGGTCATAAATCTGCTTAAGAAAAGCAAGATAGGTATCTCCCTCATAAGTTGATTGATTTTTATTCACAGTAAAATCATGAACAAAAATTGTTTTCTTTTCTTCTAATTCTTCAAATAATTGTCAGTATATAAAGTATAAAGGGTTAGCCTTTTTAGGTGCTAACCCCTTGTGTTGTTATTCACGCAACACAAATATCCCACCAAAAAGAGAAAAATAAACCTTTCTATTCAGTCAAACTCATCTTCCAAGAGCATTGGAAAAATTATCTTAAAGCACATCAGGTTAGGGTAATAGAACAAATTGAAGTTGAGAAGATGCTTTCATGCAAGGATGGAAGCAGAGGAGGATTCTGGTATTACTGCAAGAACTGCGATGAATATCAATTTGTCCCATTTGGATGCAACTCAAGATTATGCTCTTGTTGCGGCAAGAGATATACTGACCAATGGGCTTCAATGCTATCCGAGAGATTAGAAAAGAATATCTTCCATAGGCATCTTGTTTTTGGAATTCCAGATATGCTCTGGAATTATTTTCATGAAGATAGAAAGCTGTTCAAGATTTTAATGGATACTGCATATAAAACAATTAAAGAAACATTCTCAAAAGTAAATCACAGAGAGGTTATTCCTGGAGTGATTGAAGTTTATCATCCATTTGGCAGGGATATAAAACATCAGCCTCATGTTCATATGATTGTAAGTGAAGGAGGTTATGATAATGAAGGAAAATTCATTTCTTCTGGGAATTATATTCCCTATAATGCTCTTCATAAAAATTGGGAATATAATATTCTAAAGGCATTAAGGAAATCTCTTCCTCAAGGCGTTGTTGAGGAAGCATATAGAAAATATCCTAATGGGTTTTGTGTTTACGTGAGAAAAGATAGGATATCTTCCAGAAAAGGATTGGCAAAATACATTGGAAGATATGTAAGGCATCCAGCAATAGCAAATGCCAGAATAATTGCTTACAATGGAGAAGCTGTGAAATTCTACTGGAAAGACCATGAAGATAAAATTCATTTTAAGATAATGTTAGTGCATGATTTTATTTCTGCAATTATTCAGCATGTTCCAGAAAAGAATCAGAAACTTGTAAGATATTATGGTGCTTATTCGAGAAGAAAAAAGAAGTCTTTAAAGTCAAGTATAACAAAATTAATTTCTATGAACTCTTCCGAAGGAAGAGTTTGTTATTGCCCTAAATGCTGTGAGAGAATGGAGTTTGTCTTTTATTCAAGGGAAGATGTTCCTCCTGACAAGAATTTATTGTCTAGTTGGTTGGAAGTGTAATGATTGCCTTAGCGGAGTTGCCCGAAGGGCATTAAATATTCGTAATAATAATTAATAATTATTATTAATTAATAATTTTAGAATCCTTATATCGACGTTATTAAAGGTATTTTGAAGAACGAAAAAAAATAAGTAAAATCTACTTTTTAATCACAAGATTGTGCTTTCTTGCTATCCTTCTCACACAATTTTTCTTACACGGAACCTGTGAAAGTATCTCTTTTAGTGTTTGCTGTTCTTTGATTAAAGATACAACCTTATTAACCACTTCAGACCCATATTTACGAGGATAGCTCCGCTTTGGTTTTAACTCCTTCTTCATGTTGCCCTCCTTTTCTTCTTTTTTGAGCATGTTTCCACTTTTGGATTTTTAGAAATAGTAATTTTGATTCCTTATCATTCAATTGTGGATATGTGGATTTTAAATCGTCTTCATCATATTCTACTCTATCCCCTAACAAGTCCTCTTTTTTTAAAGAATTAAATAAATTATTCACTTTTCTTTTGTTTAATGGTAAACCATTGGGAAGGTCCTTTTTCTTCTCGTACGGACTTCTAATGATTAAATTTGACATGTTTTAACTCCACTTTTATTATTTTATCGACGCTGTTTTATTAAAATTATATCCAAACACTCGTTTAAAAGGATTGTTCTACCAAAGTAGATAGATTAAATATTGAAACATCTTATAGCATAAAGTTTATAATACTAATTGTCATAATTAATTTATGAAAAGGAAGAAAGAACTCGGAGCAAGAAGTCATATTTTATTAGATGATGTTGATTTAAATGTCTTAAAAATAATCCATAAAAGTGATGATTATTTATCTATTGGAGATATTCAAAATAAAATAAATATGAGCCATGTTTCCTTTAAAGAGCATGTTCGAAGATTGGAAAAATTAAAATTTATTTTTAGAAAAAGAGTTCCTAAAATGTTTAAATTTAATTTGATTATAACAGATGAAGGAGAAGAAATTTTAAAGATTTTTGAAAAGGTTGGGGGAAATAATAATTTTATGCTCTAAGGGATTCAATAGATTGATGTACTTCTCTAGCTACATCTTCTAATCTTCTATCCTTAATTTCTAATTCTACAGAAGGACTTTTTATTTGACCAGCTGGATGAATTCTTGCACCATACTTCTTATCAAACAATGGAAAGTTATCACTTGCCGAAGGCTCTTTAGCTTTTTTCAACCCAAGCCTATAAAGTAATCCTGTTGGTTTTTGGGGAACTGATGGTTGAAAACCAACCTCTCTACCATCATATTCAAATCCAATTTCTAAGATTGGATTAAATCCAAAGATTAAAGTGTCCATTAAACCACCCTTTATTGTCATTTCAACTCTAGGGTCAGTTTTACTTTTACCCACAACATAATTTTCAGATAGCATAAAACCACTGTGTTTTATTCCTACTTGTGTGTTTGGGTCCACATGATTATTATAAGCATCTAAGAAAACCTTTCCTAACTCTCCACAAAATGGAACAGTAGCAATTCCTTCTCTTGCTTCATCAGGAGTTATAATTCTTCCGTATTCTTCTTGTTTTGATAATTCTTGTTTTCTATGAAAATCATCTAAATATGCTTGTATTTTTGGTGTGGCTCTAAGAACTCCATTTTTAACCTCTTCATCAATTTCCCAACCTGCAAAATGAATATCTTTTTTTTGTAGTAAATCTAACATACCATCAAAATCTTCTGGCACCATTTCTAAAATTCTTTCCCTAGTAGGCCTTCCAATCTTAGCTTCAATTTCTTCTACATATCTTTTATCACTATCATGAACATCTCTACTCCCGGCATACCAACACGCAGCCAAAGTTCCATGACCGAACTCTCTAACTTGTTCAGCAATTTTCATACCTCTATAAGAAGTAATAATCTTTTTTGGTGAAGCTAATCCCCAAAATACAGCACTACCATTGTAACTTAATCCTACACCCATAGACATTCCGCCATCACAAGCGATAGGAGTAGCTAATTTTGTTTCTCCATCTACAACTTTCTCGCCTTGTTCTCCTCTTGCAAATGTTGTTAATGCCATTTTATCTTTAATTTATGTGATTTTTTCTCTTTTTAAACCTTTCGGATGTTACTACTTTATAATTATTATTAATATTAATTTCTCACTTCCTCTAACACCTTAACATCTTTCAACATCTTCAATAATTCAACTTTTGAGGAGTTCATAACTTGTTTAAATTCAATTCTTATATCTTCCTGTTCTTTCTTTAGGTTATCAAACCTTAATTATTATTCTAAAAAGATAGTTGCTCTAGCGGCAGTTTTAATTGAGAAGCCTCAGCAATAATTCTTACAGACTCTTCCATCTCACTTTCAATCGGAATTTCAGGACAACAACTGGCAGCTAATCTTTTCACAAAGGGAGGAAACCCAAATTTCTCAAGAATGTCTAATGCAGAAGGATTTGTTTTTTTAGGATTTCTCTCTCTTTTTTTATACCTGTACGCACGATCTCTCTCTGATTCCTGATGCCATTCCTCTGTTTCTATAAACTCTGGCTCTTTTTCCATTATTTCCTTCCTTACTTCAAATATTCTCTGAATATTCTTTCTTCCAGGAAGAACAAGTAACGAAGAGCTCAATTCTACATAATCACCTCTCTCTTCTCTAGTCATTCTCCAGTCAAAAACAGGCTCGCCCTTTTCCATAACATTATAAAACAAGTGCCAATGCCCTTTTTTCACATGCTTTCCGCACAAAGCTAGAGCAAGAAAAACAGAATCAAACTTCTTTCCAGCTCTAGAATCAGGATTGTAGAAGTTAATTCTTCTTACATCTACTCCCTTGCTTATTCCCAATGAATCTAGAGTTGCTCCTCCAGCAGAATCAACTAGACTTGCTCGTCCACTGCTCGTGTATGCATGCCAGTTTTCATATTCCCCATGAACGCTTTTCCTGCCAAAACATTGCGATTTATAACCGCACTCACTAAATCCAAAAGAAAAATAAGCTAACTCTTCAGAAATAATCTTATTTAATTTTTCAAGGTTCCTTGCTAGTCTCGCATCAGCCTCTCTTGCCATCATTGAGATATTCTGCCAGAGTTTTTAAGCATTATTGCACTGAAATAATCACTTATTCAGATGCTCTTCACGAATCTCTCGTATCCAATCCTCAATCTCTGCATCTTTTTTTATTTCTAGAGATTTATTTAAGCAAGATACAGCTTCTTCATATTTTTTAAGCCTCAATAAAATTCTTGCTTTGTAAGCATAAATCTGAGGCAGTTCTGGATAAGCAGATATATATCTGTCAATGTCTCTCCCTGCCTGCTCATCATTCAAGAGCTCAATCCCTCTTACAAGATTCTCAAGAAGATGCTTATTTTTAGGCCAAATCCTAAGTCCTTTATTATAAACCTCTCTCGCTTCATTTATCCTGCCCATCTTGCTCATGCCTGCTCCCTTAATGCAGTAAATCTGCGCCAGAATATCAAGTTTGAAAGAAGAGTATAAAAATTCATCTTCTAAATCACTCTTCTCAGGCTCTAGTGTCTCAGTTGTCAAATCAAGATGCATTCTCTTCCCACTAATCTCAACATAGGGAAAAGCATGTGAAAATGTGCAAGCATATCCTGATTTTATTCCATCTCTCTCGCATGCTAGATTAAAAAGAATAGTCAAACCAAGGCAATTTCCCTGCCTTATCCCCTTATTTGCCAGATAGTGAAATCTGTATTCAAAAAGCTTGTATTTTGTTTTGTTCTTTATCTCTTTTGCAATTAACCTTGCCCGTTTTCCAGCATCTCTCTCACTCACAGAGTCAATTACCTCTTTTAAGAAAACATCAATCTCGCGCTTATAAAACTCCACCATTACATCTTCACATCCAGAAGCAATCAACAGAGCTCTTTCAAAATTCATATCAAGTTTTCCATCTTCTGCATCTTCAAATAAAGATTCTTCAAGGCTCTTCCTAGGGATGGATTGCTGTGTTGCCTGAACTGTCTGAGAATTATAATCAACTGGATTCAAGTCAGAAAACTTGTCATAGAGAGAACACCCTGACAAAAATAATCCAAGAACAAAACCAGCTAAATTCTTCATAGCATCCAATAAATCTCTTGCTTTATATTAATTATTATTCTGGAGAATAAATAAAAATGCGGGAGGCAGGATTCTTCAAATCCTGCCGAACCTACTACTTCAGATAGTTTTATGGCTTTATGCCATATTTGGAAACCTTTTCTAAAGGTTTATGCGGGAGGCAGGATTCTTCAAATCCTGCCGAACCTACTACTTCAGATAGTTTTATGGCTTTATGCCATATTTGGAAACCTTTTCTAAAG
>JAHIEM010000017.1 GCA_018901625.1 Nanobdellota archaeon | reverse complement strand
GAAGATTCAGGAATTAGTTATGAAGAATTTTGATATGAGGCCAAGGGCAATTATAGAAAATTTGAATTTAAGAAGGCCGATTTACAGAAAAACTGCTGCTTACGGGCATTTTGGAAGAGTTGATGAAGATTTTACCTGGGAAAAAACTGACATGGCTGATATCTTGAGGAAGGAAGCGGGTATTTAGGGTTCCGATAGATTTATTATTGTATCTAGGTTTTAGAATATATGGGGAAGAAAAAGAAGAAATCTAATTTTTGGAAGTACTTTGGGAAGACACTATTATTTTTAATAAAAATACCTTACTATTTAGTTAAAGGAGTTGTTCTCTTATCTAAGAGCTTGTCTAAAAAGTCTAGAGATAACAAGATAAAGAAGAAGAGGGAGTCAATTAGGGCGAGATATACTCCATTCAAAATTATTGAAACTATAGACGGAGATTATAAGAACTGGTTTGACAAGACTATTGAGTCAGACAGTCAGATTGGGATTCTAATCGGGGCAAGGGGCTCTGGAAAGACTGCGTTTGGTGTTAAGATGCTTGAGAATATTTATTCCAGGCATAAAGAAAAATGCTTTGCAATTGGTTTTCATTCTGATGAATTTCCTTCGTGGATAAAAGTTGTGTCAGATATTTCTGAGTTAGAAAATGATTCATGGGTTTTAATTGACGAGGGGGGAATTTTATTTAATTCAAGAAGTTCAATGAGCAATGCGAACAAAATGTTAAGCCAGCTTATACTGATTGCGAGGCATAAAAATATTAATATTTTGTTTATTTCCCAAAATTCCTCTAATTTAGATATTAATATTTTAAGACAGGCTGATTTTCTAGTTTTGAAAAAATCATCTCTGCTTCAAAAAGAATTTGAGAGAAGGATTATCCAGAAGATATATTCTGAGTCTCAGGATAAATTTGCGAAGTATGAAAAAGATAAGGGGTTGGCTTATGTTTATTCTGGGAGATTTAGGGGGTTTGTATCAAACTCACTACCTAGTTTCTGGAAAGAAGGAATAAGCAAGAGTTTTAAGTGATTTGCTTGTTAATCATATTGGTATTGAGGACCATAAGTATGCAGAATTTATTGCTTCTAAAGGGAAAGTGGGGAAGAAAGGTGGAGAACAAAAAATAATCAAAACATCAAAGGAAACGATTGAACCAACAAAAGGGACAAGCAAGCCAACAAAAGCCGTGGCTTTTGACATGGCTTCTATTAAAGCTGAAATTGAATCTGAATTAAAAGGTGGGAAAATTGACAAACACGAAGCTGAGATTAAAGAGCAAAGAGCTCCTGCATTGCATGCTGTTGAGAATTTAAAACAAAAAAAGGGATTTGTTGAAAAAGAAAGAGTTAAGACAGGAGTTCCTGGATTTGATGATTTATTTGCTAAAGGAATTCCACAAGGTTGTTTTGTTCTCGTGGCTGGGGGGCTGGCTTGGGAAAGACTATTTTTTGCTTGCAAACACTAATAAATAAAGCTAATGAATGCAAGAAATGCTATTATATGAGCTTTGAGGAAAGTGAAGAAAGATTAATTCAGCATATGGAGGAGTTTGGCTGGAATCCTAAAGAACTGATAAAAAAAGGAAAATTAAAATTGCAGAGAATGAATCCATTTGATATCACAAGAAATGTTGATGCTTTACTTGCCAAACAAAAAGGGGAATTGTTAATTGATATTGACCCTGTTATAATGCCTTCTGATTTTAAGCCTGATTTTGTTGCTATTGATTCACTTACTGCTATTGCTTCTGCTTTTACAGGAAAAGAAGACTCGTATAGAATTTATATTGAACAGTTGTTTAGATTTTTTGAGAAATTTGGAAGCACTAACTTTCTTATAACTGAAACTGAACAAATTCCTAAAATATTTTCACAGATAGGGGTTGAAGAGTTCTTAGCAGATGGAGTTATTGTATTTTATAATGTCAGAAAAGTAAACTGCAGCATTTATGCTGCAGACAGTTTTGAACAACTGTCCTTTTCTGAGCATCCTAAAAACAAAGGGCTTTACAAACCACACACTTTAGTGTGTGGTACCCTTTGTTTTTTTGATTTTAAAAGAGGAGATGTTCGAGAAAAAGGAATTGAAGTTCTTAAGATGAGGGGAGAAAAACATCAGAAGAAAAATTGTTGCTGTTACTATTTCTGATACTGGGATAACTGTTTATCCTGAGCAGGAAGTTTTCTCTGAGATGTGAAGATGAATAATAGACTTTTTATGTACCTGATATCATAATAATTAGGTACTAAGTCACATATGTTACTTAGTAACGAAAGGTTTATATACTTAGTTACATAATAACGCTTATGAAACTAGAAAATCATCTGGAATCATATAAAGAGCATAAAGAAACTATCTTTGACTGGGCCCTGAAAGTCAAGGGGATTGAGAATTCTCAAAGAATTATAGGGCTTCATGCATCAAGGGCGATAATTGATTTGCTGTCTGCATATCTTTTGAAAAGAAATCTGATTGATCCTGGAGTTCAGATAAATCACAGGTGGTTTAAATCTAAAAAAGTGACGGAACATTTGCCTGATTTTCCAAATAAAGAAAAAATAATCTCTTTGATGATTGAACTTGAACTGGTTTGTGAGGATTTGACTTATGGTTCTCCAAAGCCAGAAGAAAAAATAAAAGAGGCCATATTTTTGTTTAATAAACTTGAAGGAGAGCTTAAAGATGGAGGACAATAAACTTTCTTCTCTGGCATTAAGCTTTGCATCTTTTTTAATAGACAGAATTAAGGTAAAATCTATTATTTTATTTGGTTCTGTTGCGTCAGGTAATTTTGATGACAAATCAGATATAGATTTATTCATAGAAACTGAGAAAAAAAATGAAGGCAAAATAAAACAGATGTTAGAAATGTACAAAAAAACAAAAGAGCATGAAAAATTCTCTTTATCAGGAATACAAAATGAGATTTCTATCAAATGTGGCAGTTTAGATGAATGGAAGGATTTGAAACGAAGCATTATCTCAAACGGGATTGTGCTTTATGGCAAATATCAGGGGAAACCATCTGAGCTTAAGCATAAATTATTGTTTGTTTTGGCCACAAAAAAAATTGACAGGGCAGAGAAAATAAAAATATGGAGAAAAATCTATGGATATTCCCAGAAAATTGGCAAGAAAGTGTATACTTTTAAGGGAATGGCAGAGAAAAAATTAGGCATGGGCGCGTTTATAGTGGCATTAGAAAATTCTAAAGAGATTATAGCATATCTAAATAAATATAAAACTAGTTACACTTACTTTGATATCTGGGTGGAGTAGTTGTGAAATGAGGATTACGAGCTATTGAGGTTTTGAAGATGAGGGGAGAAAATCATCAAAAGAAAATAGTTGCTGTAACTATTTCTGATATTGGGATAACTGTTTACCCTGAGCAGGAAGTTTTTTCTGAGATGTGAAATTGTGGGCGGATTTTTTGGTTTAAGGGGGTTTGTAAGAATCAAAAAGTCGCTGAGTATTCTGCAGACTAAAGTCCGCAGTTTGTGCGACTTTAGGATGCCAAAAAATTCCACAGAATTTTAGGGCCCCGAAAATAAGAAGTATTTTCGCGGCTCAGAAAAGGACAGTTGTTCACAACTGTCTGCAGCATAAATGCTGCAGTTTACTTTTCTGACACAAAAAAAACTTGAAGCTGTTGAATGATATATCCTTTGATTGAAGTTAATAACAAGATTTATAATCTCTGTCCTTCTTATTAATTTATGAAATCTGTAAAAGGAAGTGAAACTGAAAAGAACTTGCTGAAGGCGTTTGCCGGTGAGTCACAAGCAAGGAATAGGTATACTTATTTTGCTAGTGTTGCTAAGAAAGAGGGATTTGAGCAGATTTCTGCTATATTTCTAGAAACTGCTGATAATGAAAAAGAGCATGCTAAGATTTTCTTTAATTATCTTGAAGGGGGAGATTTGGAGATAGATGCAAAATATCCTGCTGGAAAAATAGGAAAAACTAGTGAGAACTTGTTTGCTGCTGCTGATGGGGAAAAATTAGAATATTCAAAGTTATATCCTGGATTTGAGAAAACAGCTCGGAAAGAGGGATTTTTAGATATTGCTACTAGTTTTAAAGAGATTGCTGAAGTTGAAGAAGAGCATGAGAAAAGATACAGAAAACTGCTTGAGAATGTTAAAAATAACGAGGTGTTTAAGAAGGATAAAGTTGTAAAATGGAAGTGCAGGAATTGCGGTTATGTTCATGAGGGAAGAGAAGCTCCGCTTATTTGTCCTGCGTGCAAGCATCCGAGAGCTTTTTATGAAGTGTTAGAAGAAAACTATTAAATCTTTTTCTTGTGCTGAATACAGACTTTACAAGCTTTGAATCTTTTCTTTTCAAAGAAGGACTTAGAGTTGTTATGAATCTTGTATTTCTTTTTTACTAGCTTTCCTAATCTGCAGAATCTTGTGTGATAAACTCGAGCTTCACTTGAGGCTATGAAATTGAATTTTGGGATGTTCAGCTTTTTTCTTGGTTTTTCTATGTAAACTTTTTGTATTACTGGCCTGTCAACCACTCGTATTGTCTGGTTTTCTACTGGAATCTGGATTGGAACTTCTCTGATTATTGGTTTTTCTATTTCTTTAATTATCTCTTTAATTACTGGAACTTCTATTCTTTGTATTACTGGAATTCTTCGCTCTTGAAATACTGTTTTTATAGGGTCCATTATCAAGAATGCAAAAATTGCATAAAAAGTTGTTAGAATCCAGGACATTACTAGATTTTCAACTATGTCAAATTCAAAGGTTATGCTTGCAAGCATTGCTCCTAAGACTACTAAAGCAGCTATTGTGATAATAATAGCGAGTTTTCTGTTCTTATTTGTAAGTGTGATTTCCATAGATTCCTTAGGCTTTAGAACTATTTAAACCTTTCTATTTGTTATTACTTTGTAGTAACAATATACCTACTGGCAGGTTTATTACTTTTAGGGTTTATAGTTGGTTGTATTCTTGATTGCGAAATATGCGCTTAAGGAAGAGAAAGTTGTTAAGAAGTGATTACGCCCCCAAGAGAGAGGTAATACTTTTTATTACACGATTTATAACACATTTTGTATCAAAAAGCATGATAATATGCGTATCACAAAGTATGTTAAAAGATAGTTTTTTAAATAAGGAATTTATTAATCTTGGAGGGTGGTGGTGCCTCAGAAACCTAATTCTGAATTATTACTATGAGCGAAACAAATGATGAACAAGTTAGAAGAACAATAATGGAAAGTATGAATAAGTCTTACGGAAGTATTGACAACACCATCATGAATATTAGAAGATATCATGATAACAATAAACCACTTGATAATTATGTTGTCTGTGCTACAAGTTCTTTTAGAATGAGAGAAATTCCAGAAGCTAAAAGGAGTGCTTTAGCTAAATTGATGAGATTGCAAGCCAGAAGAGTTTTTGATTTTTATGGAACTGAAAAAGAAGAAAATAGACGGACTTTTCAACAGACTATGTTTGTTTTAGGTTCTAACGGAAAAGCATATGACATTCCTTTAGTTTTAGAATTTGTTGAAAGAGACAGAGAATCATCAGGAGAGTATGATCCTATTTATAGTGTTATGAGTGTAAAAGATGGAGTACTAACAAGGAAAGAAGCTCCAAAAGAACAAGGAAAGAATAGATTTTTATTTTTTACTATGGAAGCATTAAGAAGGCTTGTTGTTTTTAATCCTGATTCAGAAGAATATTCTGAAAGACTTATGCAAATTTGTGGGAGACTATTTTATGAAGTAAGGGGCCCAGGAAAATTGGAAAATTTAGATTGTTGCGATTGTTTACGACCTGTTTTTGCGGATTTTAATGAAAATGGATTAAATTTAGCTTTGGACTGTGCAAGAAAGACAAATCATAAATCTGTGACTCGTTGGTTGCAGCATGAAATTAAAGAAGAATCTGGAAGATGGCAGAGGCTAGAAATATGGCCTGAAATAGTTCAGCCATCTGCTGAAAGAAAAGAGCATGCTAGAAAAATTGTTGCAGAGCTTGAGGCACGGATTCTAACTTAAATGGATAAAAAGAATTCGATTGAGTTCTCTTTAGGAAATCTTAGGGAGCGTTGAACCAGCAAAGGTTAGTAAAAAGCCTTTAAAAATGTGAAAAAAACACGAAATGGATTTCCGTCGATACCAAAAAATTGCTATAAGAAATTTTAGGACCCCGAAAATAAGAAGTATTTTCGCGGAAACGAAAAAGTGGCATGAGATTATTAACCTTGGGTAACATGCCCCCAAAAACTTTTCACTTTTGAATATGTGACTCAAGATAGCAAAGTGAAAAGTTTTTCCACGAGAGACTGAACAAAAAAGTACACCTTCCTTAAAATCTTACTTTGCTATTCTTTAATATTTCAAACAGCAACTTGATTAAAGGCATTAGATCGCCCTTAATTTGTGCAGATTCTAATGCATCATAATACCTGTGCTTAATAGTATTTGGAATGTTAATCATAGGATATTTATTTTTATGCAGAATAAAGTTCATTATTAATCTCCCAACTCTCCCATTTCCATCAATAAATGGGTGAATTGTTTCAAAAGCTGCATGAAAGTATGCTGTTAAGACTAATGGATGTAGCTTTTCTTTATTACTTGAATACCAAAATAGCAATGATTTTATCTCTTTTGGAACTTCTTTAGGCTTTGGAGGGAGCCAATCAGTACCTCTAATATAAACTTGAACATTTCTGAAACAGCCAATTTGTGTTTTTAATTCTTCTTTTAGTGTTTCTTTCACAGCCAATTTGTGCAATTCGCAAATAAAATCCTTCGTTAAATCTCCTCCATATTTTAATAAATAATCAAAAGCCAACTTATGATTTATTATTTCATTTATCTCTCTCAGAGATTTTCTCGGAGTAATTCCTTCAAATAGTAATTGTGCTGTTTCTTGTAAGGTCAAGGTATTGCCTTCAATTGCAGTTGAATTATAAGTAAAGTCTGATGTAAAAACTTCATACCTGTTTAAAAAATTTTCTTTTGGCTGTTTTAAATACTCTTGCTGGATTTTGTCTAACTCTTTTATTTCTTTATCAGTCAAAATATTATTCAGATAGAGTAATTCTTTGTCAGCTTCAATTTCTTTTTCAGAAATCTGTTTTTTATCTAAGTTAACTCCCAGATAGACCCTTTCCTTGTTAACTTTTTCTCCTTTTCTTATAGATTTAACTCTATAATAATATTTCTTTCCATTTTTCTCTTTAATTTCAGTATAAGGCATAATTCTTATACGTCTACACTATTTATAAATCTTTCTACTGTGTAGACGTGAAGATTCTAAAGATGCTTGGGGTTCATAGCCACAACATTTATTTTCTTAGTTTTTATCTTCGATAAAACTTACGCCCCCACGAGGACAGGAACTTAAAGGTACATGTGCCTTAAAGAAAAATGCTTATTTACCAATTAGCCATGGATTCCAAACTAGAAGTATTGCAACAGAAACAGCAGTAACTAAGCAGCTCCAAACAGCAGTTGTAAACTGTTCTACATCTGAAGCACTTCTGAAAAATATGATAAAGCTAACTACTGCAACGATTGCAAGTATAATGCTTAATATGTCTTTGATTGCCATGTTTATTCTAGGATCTTGAAGTTTTTAGATTTTTGCTTAGGTAAAAGTTATTAATCAGTATTCCTTCTCTTTAGCATGAAAATAAAAGAAATGAATGAAGATTCAAGACCAAGAGAAAGACTTGTTAAATTCGGCGTTGATAATCTAAGTGATGCAGAACTTCTGGCTTTGATATTAGAAAAAGGAACTAAACAAGAAAATGTTATAGAAATGTCTAATCGCTTAATCAATAAATATAGTTTAGATAAACTCTCGGAATGCTCATTAAAAGAGCTTCAAGAAATAAATGGTATTGGTCTTGCTAAAGCTTGTCAAATTCTTGCATTATTTGAATTAAATAAAAGACATGCTCTTTCAAAGAAGCCTCAGACATTTATCTCTTCTGCTAAAGCAGTATTTGAAATAATGAATGAAAAACTCAAGGATGAAAAACAAGAAAACTTTATTGCAATTCATCTAAATAATAGAAATTATTTTATTAAAGAAGAATTAATAACTAAAGGAGTGTTAGATGCTTCAATAATTGATGCTAGGGAAGTTTTTAAGTCTGCAATAAGAAACTCTGCATCAAGAATAATTCTTGTTCATAATCATCCTTCCGGAGATCCTTCTCCAAGTAAAGAAGATCAAGAAGTTACCGAAAAATTAGTTGATGCTGGAGAACTTTTAGGAATAAAAGTCTTAGATCATGTTATAATCGGTGGAGATAGATATTGGAGCTGGAAAGAGAGTAAGTAGTTAATATATTGTCAAATTGATTATCTGGCTTTTTACTGGCGGGAACGAATCTAAGTATATGAACAATTGAACCGTTTTATCTTTATCATCAAAACAATCAGGGCAGCCCATCATTCTTACTTTTAATGAACATTTACTTCCAACAAATAAACTATACGGGCTGTCGAGCAGCGAATTATAACAAACAAGATCGTAATTTCTATTATTATTGTATGGAGAAATAATTTCTCTGCGATAAACAGGTTTGCCATCTTCAATTCTGTAAAGATGGATCCTAAATATTCCAAAATTTGAAAGATTTTGTTTACCAATATTAGTAAAGTTTATCTGAAAATTTATATCTTGGTTTTCATTTAATCTTATCTTTGAAGGTGAGACATCAATTTTTAATTCTGGATTCTCATGAGCATTATTAAAAATACTTGGTAAAAGAAAGAATAAAGCTCCTATAATCCCTGTTGCGATTATTAATGGTATTACAACTGATCCAATTAACCATCTATATCTCTGTTCATTAAGGGGCATTCCTTCTCCGAGTTGTTTTTTACTTATGTCTTTATGTTCTTTTCCAACATTTAAATGTTCTTTTAGAATATTCAAACTCTTTTTTTGGACTTCTAATTGCTCTTCTGAGATTTTCTTTTTCTTTGCCATAGTATTACACTTCTAATCCTTCAACATCTTTCACAATCTCTTTTTCTAGTTCTAGTATTTGTTCCTTAAGCTTTTTAGGAGATTCATATTCAACTTCTTCATATTCTATATCTGTATATTTTTGAATGCTTAAATCATAATCATTGTCCTTTATTTCTTGAAGAAGCACAACAAAGCATTGGTCTTTTCTGTTTGTT
>JAHIEM010000127.1 GCA_018901625.1 Nanobdellota archaeon | reverse complement strand
TATAGCTCGTATCTCACCAACTCCCTTGCAGCTTGCCATGAAGCCCGTTTGCAAATGGCAGAGGGCTAACCTGCCAACCTAGTCTGCATATTTAGCCAGTTTAGATAGTTTTTAAGCTTTATGATGCTTACAGTAGTTAGGAAAGTAAAATAGTGGGCAAGAGTTGCTGTAATTGCAGGTTATAGAGGCTATTAAGTCTGTTTTCGAAGATTCGCAGTGCAAGAGCTTTTTGCTGCAGTCTCCAATAGTTAATTCTTGTTATAAGTCTTGTTTCCTCTATATTTTGCCATCTCCGAGCTTTTCGCTTTTCATTTTGCTCTTTTCTCTGTTGCCCACTTAATCCCTTTCTATATTCTCTTTTCTGAGTTATTATTCTATCTCTATTTTTTTGATAATGTTCATCTTGGTTAAGAATAATCTTTTCTTTGTTGTTTTCTCGCCATCTTTTAGCTGATTCTTGAGATTTTTGTTTTCTCTCAAATTCAGTTAGTTTGACTTGTTTCTGTGGCTTTCCGTTAATTGTTTCCTTGTCTTGTTTCCTTTCTCTTTTGTTAAACTCTTGGAACTCTTTAACTTCAACTTCCTTCTGCCAGAATAACTTTCCACACTTAGCACATTTATACTTCCGTCTATGAGAAAGCAATACTAATGAATAATTGCAGTTTGGACAACGAGGCATTTATAAGACTGTTATTAAGAGTATTAATAATTTTCTTTAACTGTCAACAGAGAAATATATTTGGTTTTTTTTATTCTGGATTAAGGCAGAGATTATATCCTGAAGATTATCCCTCATTTCTTCAGAGGTTCTTGGACTAAAGTATCTGCCTTTACATTCATTGATTCTTTTGTCATAAACTCCCTGCGATTTCTCAAATGCCTCTTTTATAGTCCCGCCATTAATTAAGATTTTTGAAGCTTCATTAACTGCTTCCTGGAACATTACTGCGACTATATCCTTTACAGGGTCTTCCTCAATAAACCATATATAGAAATAATCCTTGTATCCCATATATCCCTCACATCCCTTGTCCATTGCAGATTGTGCAAGAAACTTTGCAGTAAAACATGAGATTATGTGTGCAATTTTACCTCTTAGGAGATAATCATTTTTATTAGCTATTAATACGGGCTGTTTATTGAATCCCATTGCAAAAAAATCATTTCCATGACCATTTAAAAAAACAAACTTGGGATTGTGCTCAGCCATATGCTTTGAAAACTTTTGCTCAGTAAAATTCTCATTTTTTAAATCGATAAAACCACGCCCAATTTTGTTAGCTTCCTCAATTATCTCTTCAGACCAGTAAAAAGGGTATTTCACAATATCGTCACAAGAACATCTTCCAATTATAACTGAACTACTCCACTCTGTTTTGCTAACCATCTTACAAACTCCATCTGCATCTCTACATACGCCCTTCCAACATCAGATTTTTTCTGAACTTCCAAAAGCAAATCTTGCTTGGTGTATGAATTTGATAATATGCCCAGCTTCATTTTATTTGGCATAGTCTTTAATCTTTCTTCAACAATTTTCCATTCATCATCCGAAATATTTCCTCTTTTCTGTTTGTCTCTCCAGCTCATTTCACCATCTCCTCAAATTCTGCTTCTACCTTCTTAGCAAAGTCACCGCCCTTTTTAAGTTCTTCTATCACTCGCTTCCAAGTCAATGGTTTTTTGTCTACAATCATAATTACCCTGTCCCTCTCTTGCTCTGGCAGTCTTTCATTGACAAATTTTTCTAACATTTTTAACTTGCTTTCTTCCATAGAAGGAACACCTTTTTTCAATTTAAGTATTTTGCTATACCCCCTCTCTGGTGCATTAAGTGGGCTTGGTAGCTGGGTTTTATTTGAGTTTTTAGATATGTCTAAAAACTTAGGGTGACTAATTAAAATATGAAGATAATGAAAGTATTGGACAAAAAGATAAGCGTACTGGATACATAAAATAAAGGGTTAGAGTTGATTTGTCTGGCTTCCTTTTATTTTAATAAACCAAATAATCACTAAAATAATAAAAATTATTAAAGCACCAATAATTAAAAAAATCCAAAAAAGAGATTTTCTTTGATTATCTTTTAAAATACCAGAACTTATTTTCCCCTCTTGAATATTTGCATTTTGCTCAATTATCCCAACCTGCTTTGAAACCTGCATTGTTTTGTACCCTTCTTTACTTGCCTGTGCATTAATAATATAAGTTCCAATTTCATCTAAATTAAGGGTAGATGGGATTTGTATGTTTTCTAAGTTTCCAAGAGGAGAAGTTAATGTTGCTGTTATCTCAGGATTTGAAACCTCAGAAGAATAATCTAAATTTATTTTTTCATTTTTTACAAAAACTGTTTTATCTAAATCTAAAGAAAAATCAAAACTTGGCAATGTATCAATCTCAAAAGTTTTTTCTTGTCTCTGTTGCATTGGAGATGTTACTTGAATATAAGCTGTGCAAGTTTGCGGTTCAAATTGCTCACTGACTTGCATATCTGTATAAGTATTCTGGTGAGGGATGTTTGGTTGTAATGTTACTATCTTCTGCTCTAATAAAGCAATAGGAGCATTAGTACAGATTATGTGCGGAATAAATGTTATTTGTTGTGCTGTATTTGATGTTATTGTATAATCAAAATACATTTGTTCTCCTATTGAGAATGAATCTTGAGTTTGGATATTTATTGTTAAGGCTGAGGCTGTTGAGATTGAGAGGGCGCATAAAAGCAAGAAAATAATTAAATTCTTCATCATGAACTCTCCACCATTTCTTTCAAATTTTTTATTTCAAATTTCAATGTTGGGTCTCCGTTCAAATTAAACATCTTATATATTACATTATTATTGTAAGCTTTAGAAAATGAGCGTCCAATTGTGAAATTTGAATAATAAAGATTATTTACAATGTTTGCAAAGATATCATCTCCACCGATTGACGTAACATCCACTGCTCCTACAAAACCCAAGGCGCCATTGCGTATTGTATTGTAACAAAATGAATCCCGATTTTGGGTAGAACAAGTTAAGCAAGCATAAGTAAGGATAAACGAATTAGATAAGGATAGCAAGTCATTTGAAGCGATTCCTGCATAACCACCACTCCCATGACCAACATAAAAAACAATGTTCCTATCTTTCCAAAACACCGGCCAATCCATTCCGGGCATTTCTGTTGTGCCACAAGAATTATTTTCGGGAGGACTTATTCCATCTGCACTAACGTCAAAGCTACAATTAGAATTGTATCCTGCAGATTTAAATTCAGAACTCCAATTTTGAACATAAGGAAAAGTATATTCAAAACCACTTAAAAAAGAGGCAGAATAATTTGTTCCAATAGTATCATAAAGTAAATCTCTAGCAACATAACTTGAAACATCTGAGATACTGATTCCTGCAAGTCTCCCGCTAGAAATATCCGGCATATCATCCTCATCAAAATCAGAATAAACTGTTTGATCCAATGAATTAAAAACATGCCCCATAAACATCGTCCCTACGGATCTGCGCTGTAATGGAATTGCATTATGTGAAGCGAATATTGTTAGATATTTATTAGTATTATCTGAAGAGATTTTAACCTTAGCATCATAATAAAAACTAGAATTACTATCTATAGTTGGATCTTCTATAGGGGGGGTGAGAGAAGTATTTACAGGCTTTAACATTATAACTATATTTTCATTTGCTAATTCATCAGGGATATTTAATCTTAATGTACGTCCAAAACCAAATCCATTAAAATTACCAAGTAATAAACCATTTGCATAAATCAAAAAGCTACCATGAAAACCAGAATCCCTGAGATATATTGAGATAAAATCTGTTGCATTCTTTGGTTTACCAATATAGAAGTATGATATATTGTTATAATAAGAAGAGGATAAATTTCTAGCAGTAAATCCTGAAAAACATTGAGTATTCCCATAACAATTATAAATTTCTTTTTCATTTGATTCAATGTTAAAACCAGAATATTCAGGTTTCGTCAAAAAACTAGAATTGTAAAACTTAACTTCAAGAACACCGGGCTCAGGAAGATTTTCTGTCTCAATGGAGTCAATCGAGAAATCATCAAAGACCATATTAGAAAAAAACATATCATTTTGATTATCTACACAATATACTTTTTTAGTCCCAATAAATTTCCCATTGTTATAAATCTCTACAGTCGGATTATCGGAACTACAATTGTAAAAAAGCCCAGCAAATGATATAGAATATCCTGGTTTGTCAAAAGAATCAATACGGGGTAGGGGGTTTAGAACAACATCCTCATTAACCGAAGTTATATTAATATATGCTTCTTTTTCTTCTATACCACTGCCATTATTATATCTCAAAACAACTCTATAATTTTTAATGCCCAGTTCATTAATTGTTATGGGGAATGAAACCAATTCTCTTTTAAATCCTCCGATATTTACTAAATTGATGGAATTCATACTCTCAAGAGGAAGACTCAAATCATATAGAGATATATTCAGATTGCTTGCGGAAAGGTATCCCTCATTAGCCAATATTGTGTGTATATAAAAATTACTCGAAATTTTAACTTTATTTTCTTTGTTTAATGGAGGAAGATTAATAGTTATACTGGGATTATACGAAATCTGAAAATAAAGGCTAAAATTTTTTTCTGCGACCAGTGTATCTTCGGAAATTAAGGTTTTAGAGCCGTTTTGGCATAAATCCCCTAAAGAACACCAGCTTTCATTAGGAATTTTAAAATAAGAAACTATTTTTGGCTCAAGTTCATTGTCAATCTGAAGCGGGTTACTATCTTTGCTCGTCATTATTATTTCCTTCTTCGCACTAGCTAAAATCGGTGCAGCTAAACTTGTTTTAGAATAAATCTCATTAATCGGATTTGCAGATTTTTCTGGCTGAAATTCTTCTGTAACTTTTATATTTAAATCATTTGGGTTAACTAAAATTATCTTGTTTGTATTAGTTTCCTGAACATATTTTTGTTGTAACTGTTCTAAATTATAAGTTTCACTACATCCCTGAGTAGGTGAAACAGAGCCAACACAAATCAGATTTCTTCCATCTAAAACAGAAGGATTATCATTTGATGTTCCTTCTATGACAAGAGGGGCATTAATTAAAGAGGCATAAGTTGAAGCAAGCAAAGCAAGTTCATAATTATCTTCAACATAAACAGCACTATTATAAGATTGCCAATAGCCCCTATAATCTTGTGGATTTATTCTCTGAATCTGATTTTGTTGCAATCCCGCTCCAAGTTCAGGAGAAGCAATTAATAAATTATCTAATTCTTGTGGTGTCTGTCCAATAATTGTAACCTTATCAGGAGAGTATTGCTGCATAAAATAAATGGAAGAATCTATATCAAATCCAATATCTTCTTCATGCCAAATCAAAAACGGATAAACACAAGTTGAATCATCTGTTCCATAGCCTTTCTGACAGGATTCAGAACCATTCCATACAACAGCAGAAACAAAAGGCAAAACATCTTTCCAATTTTTGTCTGAAACTAAGAAAAGTTCTTTTGCCGAGTATAAAGACATATTTTTTTGGTTTTCTCCTGTTGGGATTGGGATTAAACTACAACTTTCATCTAATTCACATTGATAATTAGTAGAACACCCACATAATGGACAGTTATTAATTAAATTTCCATCTTGACAAAATTTTGGTTTATTAAAAGAGCAAGAATTATATAAAGTTCCATCATTGCATACTTGACTAATATCAACTTCTTCAATTATTATAGACTCCCAAGGACACCAATGATTATTTGGAAGGAAAGCTCCTCCAACCTCGCTTAAATGTTGTTCGATGTAAAGAGGATTTGCATCACAAACTTCAATAGCATTTTCAAAAAAACTAATAGAAGTCTCATTAAAATAAAAACTCCAAGGAGAATTATAACTAACAAAAGATTTGATTATATCCCCCCCTACATGAGTTTTATCTGTAATTGTTCCATTTAAGATTTTTCTTGCTTCTTCAATCTTAGACTGATTAGTTAATTTGAAAACAAAAGTTTCTGGTATTATCCCATATCTAAATCTAAAATATGATTCATTTTGCAATACTTGAGAAACATAACACCCATTTGTCGTCGTATTACAACTCTTCCCCAAAGAACATCCACAATACCCACAATTATTAACTAAATTCCCTTGCTGGCAATATTTAGGTTTTGTATCTGAACAAGCAGAATAAATAGTTCCATCAGAACAAACTCCACCTGTGCAATTATTATAAAGAGGAGAAAAATATGAAAAATCCCCATAATCTACACTTCCAGATTCATCCATGTCAGTTCCATCACACCAGCTATTATTTAAATCGCAATTAGTGCTCCCAAACTTCAACTGGAAAAAATCCCAATCAGATTTATTTACAACTCCATCACCATCATAATCAATATCATCACAATCATAGTTTGGCAATAAATCTAGTGGGGGGCACGGATTCGTCTGGTCATTTGTTTTTTCTATGCACCATTCTTCATCATATTTATTTAAATTGTATAAATCAAAATCTCCAAAATCAACTGTTCCAGAATTATCAATATCTGAATATCTGCTGTAATTTGTTTGTCCGCAAGATTTTCCCATACTGGTTTCAATCATATTAAATAAATTTTGACAATATGTTCCAATTACAGGGGCACAAGAATCCTCCTCCTTATTCAACTGCACTAAACACCAAATTTCATTATCTTGATTTGGAGAAAATAATCCTAAACCACCATAATCAATTAATTTTGAATTATCAATATCTGCTCTTTTATCATAATTAGCAGAAGAGCAATTAGCATTGAAACTCCCTTGAATTAGGTTTGATAATTGCTCGCAATAGGGTGCTGAAATCGCGTTTCCAGTAATCTTGTTCCAAATACCAGAGAACCAAGATGCAGAAGCAAAACTTGTAGAGAGTATAAATAATATTAAGCAGAATACAAAAACACTTTCTTTTTTCATATTTTATTTTAGATTTAAGATATTAAAAATCTATCTAAAAGCCCACTTAATGCACCAGTGAACTATACCCCCTTTCTATTAAACTAAGCCGTTTTGATAGTATACCTTAATCTTATCCCATGAAATTTAACTATCTCTACTAACCCGAACTCAGCAAGGAAAAACAGGCAGTTCCGTGCTTTGGTTTTAGTTATTGAGAACTTCCTGCAGACTTTCTCAAAGTAGTTTGGAAAGCTGATTACCTGCTGTGAAGTCAGCATTTGATAAAGCTGAAGCCTGTCCTGCTTACGTCTTCAAAAACTTCATGGTAAAAGACAAACCAATTAATCTCGTATTAGTTGATGACAGGCTAGGAATAAAGAGAGCCTTTGTATGCAATTTTGACATTGCTCCGTGTTTAGCTTATCATTTCTATGAAATATATTCTAAAATGTGGGGAATTGAAACAGGCTATAGAAATTATCACATAAGATTATTTTACTTCCTATTTTCAACTTGTTTGTATAATCTCTAAGTTCTTGTTAATATCTGTGTTAGTTTAGTTACTTACAGAAGAATCAAGGATAAACCAATAATTACTGCTAAACTATTCGCTATTCTATTGTATGAGGTTCAGGTTGATTATTTTGAGCCTGGTGATTAAGAAGTTCTGTGAGCATAAACTTGGGGTTTTTCTGCCTTACCTCTCTTATCTACACCTTCAACCATTTCTTCATTTAAGGTATGCAAGACTCTTGTGATTTTATAATATCTTTGTGGATGATTGTCTGACAGAACTATTCTAATATCTTCTCCTACTCTTGGTACAACTCCCTGAACAGAGACATCTACAGTTGTTCCATCCTCTTTCTCACATAAACGTAAGAGATACTCATCAGCCATACTGCTTGATTATCACTATGCTATTTAAGAATTATTGTGTTCAGATTCCACTTTCCTAACTACTGGCTTTCTTTAAAATAATATAAAGAATAATAAAAATTATCCCTAAAATAATAAACATATCCACAATGATAATCAGCATCTCAGCAGAGCCCAGGCCATTAATCCTGTCAGTTAAACTCTTCCTGCTGACAACTCTCTCTTGATTGCTATTTAAGCTTACAACCCCTGTATCCCTCATTAGTTCTGTTTCTTGTTTATCGCACCTGACAATAACCTCTTCATCTAGGCTCTCTGCCTCTCCAGAAAACATCACTCTAGCACTAACACTATAGCTCTTCTCTTCAGAATAATCAGGAACATGCAAATTAAAGCTTCTGGTTCTCCTGTCACTATCTCCTGCCCTCTCAAGCTCAAATGAAAACTCTTCGCCTATTCCTAGTTCTGAATTAGTCAGGCTCAGTTTAACATCCTCATCACTATCTCCGTAATTCTCAACACTTATACTTGCCTCAAAACTCTCGCCACAGTTAATAATGCTTGGAATATTAAAATTAGTTATTCTAACATCATGCTCCTTTCTCTCAACATTAATCCTCACAAAATCCTGGCTGCAGTAATCATCATCTTCTGCTCTGGCAAATATTGCATAAGAATGAGTGTCATCCAGCCCAGAGTCAATATCAATTGAAAACTCCAAATCTTCTCTCTCACTCTTCTTAATTCTTACATTCTTATCATAATCATCAACCTTTTTATTATCAGTTAAATCATACAAATAAACCTCTACATCAAGCTTGATGCTCTTGTCAAGCTCATTATAAATTCTGACTCTCAAGTTAACCTCGTCCCCAATACTAAAGTCCTCATTATCTTTAGGTTCTCTTATCTCTACACCTATCTCGCCAGTTATATTGCTGCAGGTTTCTATGCCAGAGAAACTTGGAGAGCAAGAATAAGAGCAGCACCTATTTTCAACAGCGCTAATCCAATTCCCAGAACAAATTTCCTCATTAGAACAAACACTTCCTCTCTGTTCAGCGCAAGTTAAAGTATCTCCTATTCTGAAACTTGAAAAGTGAGAAATAAAACTCAAAGTTCCATTATTATAACTAACATTCTGGCAGATATTCTCAGGACAAATCTGATTTATTTCGCTTCTATTAAGACTAAAATCAGAATCATAGTAAACAGCAGGCATCTTAACAAAACCTAATCCATACAAAGTTATTCTCGCAATCTTGCCAGCCAGCGCAGATAAATAATTAGTATCAATTGAAACTAGCCCTGTCTGAATATCTGAATAGTGGTCAAAATCAACAACATATCTTAAATCAACACTTTCCAGAAAATCAATTCTTCCAATTCCTGTCTTTTCTAAAATCAGATTAACACTTCCAAGTTCAGAATCATTCATTCCAGAAAAATCAGTTGTATCCCCACCATAGTTGTTTGTCTGGGGTTTATCAACAACACTCAGATTCCAAACTCTCTCAGCAGACAAGCTAGAATCACTAGCCTCTGCTCTTACCTCATAATTCCCAGGAGAACTTGCATCATATCTGTATGAATTCCCGCTTCCAACGTAAATACTATCAACATACCACCTAACTGAAACATTAGAACTGTCTATATCATGCCAGCTTAGAGAAAAATCCTGGCCCGCCCTCTTTGAAATAATTGGATTAAACCTCGGAGAGTAAGAATCAATTACAGGCGCATCATTCACTGAATTTACTTTAATATAAGCAAATGTTTCATCATATGCATTTTTATCATCATATGCTCTGATTTTGCACTCAGCATCTCCGTTAAAATCTCTTGCAGGATTAACTGCGAGATTACTAGAATTAATAGTGCAATCAACCTTGCTGGTATCTTTCTGAACTACCTCAAACCTGCTTATTACTCCATCATTATCATAAGCAGACAAACCAGCTGAATAAACAGAATCTTCATCTAGAGTTATATTTGAGATAGGGCTAAAATGTGGAGGCTCGTTTTTCTTGCTAACAACAACTTTCACAATCTTAGAATCACTTAAAATTGAATCAGAAACACTCACTAAAACATAATAAGTTCCAGAGTCACTATAACTAGTAATCCATGTAAAAACATTATCATTCTGTGTAAATCTAGTATCATTTATTGAATAATAAAGAACACTAGAATCAACATCACTCGCACTAACTATAATCCTCGCTTCCTGAGTTCCCTCAATACTAACATTATTCACAGAGTTTATAACAGGCGCATCATTCACTCCAATTACCTGAATTAAAACTGTCTTAAAATCACTTAAAATTGAATCAGAAACCTCAATTACACAAGAAGAATTTCCATTAAAATCTTTTGCAGGCACTAATAAAAGTGAAGTTCCATTTACAATACATCCAACTTTACTTGCACTCTGATTCTTGACACTAAATACTAAACTATCACTATCAGGATCACTGGCATTTAACTCAAGAGTGTAATTAGAATCCTCAAAAATACTTACAGACCCAATCTCACTCATAACAGGCGCTCTGTCCAGGTTATTAACAATAATCCTGACACTCTGCGAACTAGTTAAAATTGAATCAGAAACACTCACTAAAACATAATAATCTCCAGAATCACTATGACTAGTAATCCATGTAAAAACATTATCATTCTGTGTAAATCTAATATCATTTATTGAATAAACTAAACTATCCCCATTAGAATCAGAAGCATTTACAACAATTCTCACTTCCTGAGTCTCATTCACAGTTATATTCTCAATTTTTTGAATAACAGGAGATTTAGGCGAATTAATTACAAAATTTCTCACTTCAGAACCTGCTTCATTTCTCCCATCAGAACACCTTACCTGCCATAAATAGTTTCCATTTTCAACATTATTAGCATTAAAATTCCCCATGCTTCCATTGCCAAGATTGTCTGAAACAAGTCTTGCGAAACTCCCATTCAAGTTTGAATAAAAACTGCAGTTCAGGCTAGTGGCTTTGTTATCAGAAGCAGTATAATTAAACAAAACATAGCTGGAATTAATTACAGAGTTATTCACAGGCAAAATCAGGCTTACAACAGGCAAGATAACATCAGCCAGATTAGAGATTCCTTTTGTAGGATTCTTGAATACCTTCCAGTCTGAAACAGCATCACTATCCTCCCCATCTAAAATTCTCCCAGCAGATTCATCCACTCCCGGAACATCAACATTTCCAGCCCTGTATTCTACAGAATCAATAAGACTCTCACATTTAAGTTTAATCAAGTCTCCACTATCATCTAAAATATTAGTCATCTCCTTGACTACGAATCCATTTGAAGCAACCACCCCCTGAAGCTGAATGTGATTCATACTCAAATCTTCTAGATAACACCCAGTTAAATCAAAACTAGAATTTCTCGGATTGTATATCTCTACCCACTCACTCCCCGAGAGAGGGTTAGGTAAAAACTCATTTATCACAAGTTTCTTCAGAACATCAATCCTTACTGGTTTAGAATCACTTAAAACTGAATCTGAAACAGAAACACTAACATAATACTTCCCATTATTTCCAATAGAGGTCTGCCAGGTAAATGTACTTCCATTCTGTACAAATCTAGTATCATTTATTGAGTAATAAAGAACACTAGAATCAACATCACTAGCATTAACTATAATCCTTGCCTCTCTTCCCTCAATAATATCAATATCATGGATTATTTGAATTACAGGCGCATCATTCACAGGCAAAACAGTTAAACTCGCATTATTGCTTATCTTGCTCCCACCATTTCCATCCAGAGCTTTGAAAGAAATCAGAGAGTTTCCATTCCAGTCTTTTTTAGGAATAAAAGTTGCAATTCCTGAAACAATACTCGCGCTGATATTAGAATTAGAAATATTATAAACAGAGAAACTTAAAACATCTCCTTCAGGATCAGCAAAATAATTATTCAGATTAATGCTGGTATTCTCATCCTCACCCCAGATAATATCTGGAACATTTGATAAAAGAACAGGCGCATCATTCACACAATTCTGGTCAATATTATCTATCGGATCCAAGACTCCTGGTTTTATGCTTGAGTTAGTCTCATCACAATCACTTCCATAATTGCTAGGCTCGTTTATGCACTGAGAGAATTTATTCTGAACAAGATAATTCTTCTTACACCAGCCATCTTGGTCTAAATCAGCTAAATCCCCATTTTTGCAGTCATTATCAAGATAATCATATGGAATTTCTGAAGCATCAGGATTGACTAGGTTATGATTGTCATTGCAGTCTCCAGAAATAACTGAATATCCAGAAGGAATGCTATTTCCAGAACAAACATCAACTAAACTTCCAGTCCCAAATCCATCTTTATCTGCATCAACATACGCTTTCAAATACTGCCACAAGCTCGAGTTATTGTCATTGCAGTCACTATCTGAATAATATCCATCTCTGTCAAAATCAACACCTAATCTTGCCCACTTTAGAGAGTTTTTAAATAATTTTTTAGTATCACTTGTCCAATAATTTATTTCAGTAAACCCAAAAAATACTTTTCTTGAATTATTAACATTAGAATAGTCAACAATCCCGTAAAATCCCCCGCCCCCAGTTGTAAGCGCAACTCTCGAGACACTGGAAGGCTTTTTTTTCAAATAATGAACATCCTTATTAGAAGTATATGCCTGGAAATCAATACTGGAAAATCCCTCAGTAAACGGGGTATTTAACTGTTCTAGTTTTGAGAATATTGTCTGGGTTTTTGAAACACTCGCGCCATGCCAGACAATACTAACAGCATCCCTATTAATAAAGATAGAATTCTTAGCTAATAGGGGCAGGCTAGCTTCATTAGTTAAATCATCCTGGACAATTATTACTGCGTATTGCGAGAAGTTAGTGCTAGAAATCTGAGACTCAGTTATAACCTTGTATGTATAGTTTAACTCATCTATTGCAGAAATCACATTAGAATTCCCAGAAGTTTTAACAACAAGAGCTATATCTGTTGCAGAGGCAATATATAAAGAGAATATCAGAGCTACTAGAATTAAGTAAATTCTTTTCATCAACTCCTATCATTCGCTCTTTTCTTTTTTATTTTTCTCTCTTTCTTTCTGCTCAAAACCAGCATCACAATCAAAATAATAGCAAGCACTGCCGTGGAAATACTTGCAATAACTAATCCCCTGTTGTTCTCATCAGAAACAAACTCTCCAATATTCAGAGCAACATCACTCTCAGAATCAGTATTTCCCCCGCCATTATCTCCATCATCAGAACTCCCCTTCCCAGAAGCGTGAATAATTATTGTAGAAGAGAGAACAACTCCTGCCCCATTCCCAGAAAAAGGAGCAAAGAATACATTTATTCTTCCCTCATAATCTCCCTCTTTTCTTATATTTATTTTAAATTTAGCATCTCTCTGCTCTCCTGGCTGAAGAGTGAACTCTTTATCAGTAATCTCTATAAAACTCGAGTTTTCAGAAGCCTGAAGTTTAACACTAACCTCTTCACTATTGTCATTTATAACAAGTATTGTCTTATCAATGCTAGTTCCCCAGAATCCAACTTCAGGATATAGAACCATTCTCGCATTTCCAATCTTGCCTGTTAGAGCGCTGGTTAGTGCTAAAAGCAGCACAATCATCAAGAATGCAGGAATAAAGATACAAACCCTCTTAGACATCATTTTTTATGATTACTTCACAGTTACATGGTATATAAACAAAGTTGCAATAAAAAATGATTTATATAAGATATACTAATGCAATATCCCCTCTGCAAGATATACCTTATTTTATTACTCTGCTTCAATGAAAAATCAAGAGAGCATCTCCTTATATATGGATAACTGCGTGACTTATAGCACTCTCTGTCGCAGTTATACAGATAGAGAACTGCAAAATAAATGAGTTATAAGCTATGCAGTTGTCTATAAATCACTAAATAAGATTATTTTCAATCGCAAATGAGCCGAAGACCCGCCAACCCAAAAAGTTTAGCTTTTACTAATTATTAATTTTAGATACAAAGATGGAAACTTTTTCCGAAGGACAAACGCGACGAACGATAAATTAATAAGATAGTAAATCCCCCCTAACCTATGCAGCAACCGAAAAATAGAGTGATTTCTGGCGAAGATTTAGAAAAAACGAAAGAGTGGGCAAAAAGAATAGTGAATCAATGGCATGATGAGGTTCATCCAGACTATGTTTTTTTAACAGAAACTGCAGGGACGTTGTATGGTTGGACTTTGAAAGAGGCGTGGAAATCTGCTTATGGCAGAAAAGATACTCCACAATTCTATAGAATTGACCCAAAAGCGCTAAGATATGATTTTAAAACAAATGAAAAACGAGCGAAAAGAGAAGCCAAATCTTATTTTTCTAGGAGAATTAAAAAGAAAAATCCCAAAATAATTATCTTTGATGAGGGATGTGTCTTAAATGAATCAGATGAAAACGTGATGAAAGATTTTTATTTATTAAGTTCCTCTAATAGAACAAATAGAGGAAGTTTGAGCAGAGTTGCAAATTTTATTGATTATTCATTAAAGAAAAGAGGAGAAAACGCCAATATCTATTGTTCAAGACAAGGGAACGCCCCAATTGTAAGAAACTCCAGAATACAAGAAGGCACCTTAGCAGGAGACTTTTATAGATCAGAGAAAAGCAGACGACCAACAAGCAAAAATTGGGATAAAGAAGGACCTCGTCTAAAAAGTGAAGATGAAGCTTATCAGTCAGAAGAAATTAAGACTAAAGGGAAATTTAAAAGAAGATTTCCTCCAAGGTATTTAATAGGAAATATTGTAAAATATTCTCCCCAAAGAAAAAGAGCAATAAAATATGTTAGAGAACTAAAGCAAATAGGTAAAGAAGCAGGAGAAGAACTTCGAGCAGAAAGACAAGCAAAAAGAAAAGGAATCGAAGACACTTTAGGAATAATTTCAGTTGCAGGATTTTTATTTTCTGTTTTATCTTTCTCAGGAATAACTGGAAATGTAATCGGACTAACTGAAACTAATAGCCTAATTGGAATAATCTCAATACTAATTGGACTAACTTTCGGAGGGATTTACTTCCACCTGAAAAGGAAACACTAAACTAAAACGCGCTTGTCCTTCCCCCCACCCAACAAAACTTTTTAGAAAAAAGTTCACAAAAACTATCAATTAAAAAACAACTTAATTCCACCCCCGCCCAAATATGCTGCAGGTTCTCAAACTATTCGCCTCAGCTTTAACCTCTATCTTTTATAAGCTTCATCATGATGACCAAAGAAAATAAACTCCACTGCTTGTCTATCTTCATGAATTTCAAATTTAAGAATAAAACTTTTCATAATATGAACTCCCCTTCCCCCCGCCAAGTCGTACTTTAATGGTTTATAGTGCTGAGGATTCTTTACAATCTCGTTCATCTTTTTCTCTAAAGCATCTCTTAAAACAGGGTATTTCTTGCATAATTTATTTATGTCTTCCTGACAAGAAGGCTTTATTTCTAAGTTATACATTTGTACCTCTTTAACAACTCTTGAATATCTCAGAAACAGACTTCAACTTTATAGACTTTTCTTTTTTCCTTCTTTCCATCTCTTTCTTAAACTCTTCTTTCAAAGGCAATTCATCAACAGGATGCCAGTTTATCTTATCACAGAACTCCCCTTCTTCATCAGTGATACTTCCAATTTTAATATAATTCTCAAAAATTAATTTTTTCATAGCCTCTTCTCTTGCTATTTCGCTCCAATTTACCCATAGAAACTCTTTCAACTGACTCTTAAACTCATCAGACACTGATAAGGTTAAACTTGCCATTTTAGAGTTTCCCAGAGTTCTTTAACTCTTCAAATTTATTTAATTCTTTAATTCTTAATTCAAATCTCTTTTTCAAATACTCTGCCCAGTTTATCTCTGGACATTCATCTATCTTTTTCTTTAGATATTCAGGTATTGAAATAGTAAATGTTGCCATCTTAAAATTTTGTTTGTTTTTGATTTAAATTTTAATGAGCCAGAAAATCGTAATTTTCTGGATATTGTTTTATGCTAATTTTAGTACAAACACTATAATTAGTGAATATATTTAAATCTTTCGATTTTGTGTGATTATTTATTTTCTTACCCTGAAAATTGATTTTTGCTCTTCGGAAAATCTTTGATTTGATAGACAAGATGCAGAAGCAGGTAGAAACCTCGACCCCTCAATGCAATCTCGAATTCATTTTTCTGAAAAAGTTAATCCTGCGCAAGCCAGAGCAGCCTACAATGCCGCATTAAGATATATTACAAATCGAGACAGAAGGGCTGCAGAAACGTCTTCTCAATATGCTGGTGTTAGAATTTCATAGTTCTCAATAGTTCTATCGCCTTCGCCTGCCCTCACAATCTCTCAAACTAGCTTGCCCACCTTCCACATCAGTCCCCCGCGCATGTTTTTGTGAATTCTTCACTCACAATATTCTTTGTTCGTTCGTTGTTTCAGGAGTGTTCCTTCCAGCCTGAACTCGGTTTCCTCGTTTGGGTCAGTCACCTCGAAACAAGTAACTAACATAATTAGTTTCAATTAAAATACAATTTGTTCCCCCGACCTCCTTCCCATAGGTATCTAATTGCGATTAGAAAATTAATTTTTTCGATAATCTTCTGCATATCGTTGAATTGATTCTACTCCATAGTGCCTTTTACCTATTGGAGTTTCTAAAAAGGGAAGTTTTACCATTCCAGCCAATAAAGACCCTTCCCTAACCACCCTTACTTCTCCTCCAGCACTATCAATTTTATCTAGTGCTGGTAAAATTGCCTTGTTCTTTTCATCTTCTTCGATGGGTGCTGGCCACACATGATGCACTAAGGTTCTTGTCATACTGAATTTAGCAGAACTTATTATATAAATATTTGTTTACTGGACTATATTAATCGCACCCAATTAATACGAGAGGAACACCGAGCGTTCCCCCCGCCACAAATTGTATTTTAACTCTTCATTAAAAATATTCTTTTTTAATTCGTTGTTTCAAAAAGTTTCGCTCTTTCTAATTATTAGTTTAAGATACTAAAGAGCAAAACTTTTTCATCTCTATCGGCTCAGGAGTGAAATTTGTCCCAAATTTCCTCGAGCTCACTCGAGGGCTCGGTCACCTAACATAATTAGATAAAATCAGCAGATAGCAGAACAATGAAAAGGGCAAACAAAAGATTTATATCTTTCACATTATTAGTAGATTTAAGAATGAAAATGAATTATAAAACAATTGGACTTTTGAAATCATATTGCCATAGGGCAGCCCATTTCATAAATTCACAAATAAGCAAGGGGAGGAAACTTGAAATGTTAGTTGAAACTCCTGAAATGCAATTCAAAGCAGCTATTGCCAAAGTAAGACGAAGATTATCTATTCAAAGTGATGTTCAAAATGCTTATCAGCATATAGATGAATATAATAAACAATGGGAATCTAATTTTGCTTTTAGATGATTTCCCTTTCTTCTTTTATTTAATTCGTGAAATCCCTAGCGAGAAACTAACATAATTATATCAACGGAAATAAATTTTCGGAAATTTTTTCCTTGATAGATAGGAAAAGAAAGTTCGATTATTAATTTCTTTTCCTATAGTTTCAATTCCCAAAACACTTGCCAAGAACACAGGAATAATCACAGCTTCCAACTAGAAAGTTAGATGTAGAATTAGTGCATGCTGAACTTGCTGTCCCAGGATTAACACAGCTAAACGAGCGTGAGCTTCTATAAACATTTAATCCAGAACAAAAACCATCTCCAGCCAGGCAATAACTATTTCCACAATCAGAATCTTCATCACAAGCGATAATAACAGTCTTGTTCTCATAGTCAGGATGATAATCTAGGCACTTTGCATCACTTGTGCTGGAATAAACCAGAATATTATAATTCCCTGCACTTGCTGGGAAAGAGAAACTAACTAAACCATTTCCAGAAAATGGAATTATAACTGTTTTGTTCTGAGAGTAAACTAGAGAATTATTCTTCCATGCTTCTAATCTAACACTCATGCTAGCTGAGTAGTGGCTAGCAATCGCAGGAGGAATATAATTTAGAGGCCCGGCATTATCAATAGGAGAGTGAACATTAACATTCACATTAACATTCCCAGAGATTGTTTGCGTCTGCACAGAATTAATATCAGGATGGCAGAACTGTTTCTTAGTTAAAAAGTTATTATATGCCCCGGGATCATTACTATTAGTTCCCCACCAGTCTGCGCTGACCTCATAAGGAATATACCCCTCTTTGTACATATAAACCCCGTATCCATACTGAGATAGCAGAATAGTAGGATATGTTAGCTGAATAAAATCATCTCCAGAATTTAAAACATTCCCGCTCCATAAATTAGAAGATACACTCGCGCAGTTTGCAGAACTACAGACAAATCCAAGAACATTCACATCATTTACAGGAGTGCTTGTCTCAACAATATTCCCAGAACTGTCAATTGTTCCGTATTTAAAATAATTATCTTCATATCTCGCAGCAGAAGCAAAACTAGCTAGTAAAATTCCAATAATTAATAACATAAATATCTTTCTCATCTTCCGCCCCCGCCGCCACTTTGGCTTCCACCGCCACTGCTGCTAGAACCATTCCCACCTGCTCCGCCTATTCTTCCACCACCACTGCTGCTTCCCTGATGATGATCATCTCCAGAAGAACAACTTGCTCTTGTAGCAACTCTAAACACTCTTAAGATTAAGTCTTCAATATGATTTTTATCCTGCCCACTATTCCAGATAGCAACCCCGTTCTTTATGCCCCTCACATAATCAGCACTTCCAATAACATAACCAAACCCACTGTCAGACTTAACTAATATTACATCTCTTGCTCTGGAATCTTTTGCTTCCTCAAGCATAGTGCTGATTTCAGCTGTTTTCCCTTCTAATCCAATATATTTTCTCCCGCTTGTAATAAATGTATTATCAGGAACCTTCTGCCCCTGAATAGCTGCTCCAATTCCTAATATTAAATTATCAGCAACTGTTCCTATTGTCCCTCTTGCACCAGCAGCAACCCACCCGAGAGCAGCATCTTCAACTAATCTCACAGCATAAACATAATCCTTAATATCTTTAGTTTCTTCAAATCTATTTCTTCCAAATAATATGTGCGCTTCATATGTTCTCTGTTCGTTTAATGTCTTGCTGTTAATGCACCTTACCTCTCTGATTGCAAGTGTAAATTCAGGTTTTCCATCTCCAGGCAAGCTTCCTATTCTATATATCCCGCAATCTCTTGAAATCTGATTCTTCTGAGCGCCATCAACAATAAGATAACTGTCAGGATTTCCTAGATTCAACACCTTTCCATTAGAACTATTAGCATCACTAGGCATAAAATCTTCTACTCTCTTCAAAGTTCCTGCATACCTGTTCCCAACTCTTGTAAAATCAGCTTCCTCACTTGAAACAGAATTCCCATCAACAAAATGAACAGTTAGTTTCTGTCTAGGGAGATTTCCATACCTATCAGTTATCTCTCTCGCAGTTGAATAGTCTACACCTTTGTTTGCATCTGGAAAAGCATAATCTGCTCTTTCCTCAACTCTTCTTGAAATCTCTGCATATCCCCCTCTTGTAAGTCTTGTTAAATCTCTCTCAGAGTGGCTCACATTCAAACATCCCCCAATAACAGAAGCGCTTCCAATCAATAATCCAGCTAATCCTTTTCTTATAAAATTCATTTTCCAGCCCTCTCTGCTTTTAATTTAACAACATCATCATAATTTCCTATTGCAGTTATCTCCCCGTTTTTATCCCTGACAAACACAACTCCAGGCATACTCTCAGCTTTTGAAGCAGCATACTCAGCAATAAACATTGCAAGCTTGTCAAAACTATCTGTTCCCTGCTCTAATCTTCTTGCAAAACTCAAACTAGCTCCCTGTGATGAAACTAGCTCTTCAAACTTATTCTTATCAACAGCATTAGGATCATATACTCCTGCAAATGCATCTGCAATCTCTCTTAACTCTTTCCCTGTGTCAATCAGTCTAAAATCACCACTGCTCTTTAAATCAAGAATCTGGGGGCTTGCAATTTCAAATCTCTCCTCAGTCTTACTTCCAAAAAATGTTTTCTTAGTCTCAACCACTCTTCTTATCTTTGCATAAACAACAGGTGATTTAGGAAGATTAAAATTACTCCCGCTAACAATCGCGTGAACATTCTCAGCTTCTTCTCTCTTTCTCTTTTCAACAAATGCATTGTATTTTTCTTGTCTATCTGCAGCATCTTCTTTATCCTTATATTCCCCAACTTTTAAAGCAAGAATAGTATACTGCCTAGCCATGGTGTCCAGTCTCTTGTCAAGAGTATCTCTCTCACCATGTGTCTTAACTAACTCTTTTTCTGTTCTCTCTCGCGACTCTTCAGCCTGTCTAAGTCTGGTCTCTAGCCTAGTGTGAACATCTCGCGGAACACTTACCTTATTTATGGCCTCTGTAGTATATCTCACAACTTCTGAATCAGGTTTCCCAGCAGCTAATCTTGCTGCTCGCTCTTGTTTTAATATTGCTTCATAACCTGCTTTCAATCTTGTCTCAGTTCTCTTAACAACTACATCATCTTTTTCCCCAGCAAGTTTTGCTCTCTCTTCTAAACCTTTTACTTTTAACTCATACACTTCTTTTAATCTATCTTCATTGAACTTTCTCTCTGTCTCAGCAACAGATAGTTTTGCTTCATATACTGTTCTTAATCCTTCATTCTGCTTCTCAAGCCCTGATATCTCTTGCCTGGCTGCTGCTAAATCTTCTTTTAAATTAACATCTTCAATAATTCCCCTGCCCGCAGGCCCGCTAGTAACCCTTGGTGAGGGCTGGCTCTCAACAATAACAGGTCTTGATGGACTCTCCATGATTGCAGCCTGAGCAGCAGTTGCAGTATGATAATCATTTCCCCTCATGCCCAGTGTAACTATCCCTCCAATAACACAGGCAGCAACAGCAGCAGCTTTTTTAGCTCTCTGCCAGAATCCTGGTTGTTTTGTGACTATTCTTGGCTCTGCATAATTTCCATCTTCAGCATCATCAGCTATTGTTTCTGGCGCATTTTCTAGTTCTCTATTCATTTCATACCCTGCCTCTGCATTAAACAAGGAGACTATCCCAGAACTCTCTCTTGCTAACTTATCTGCTTCAACATTCTCTCTTACTGTTCTAGCCACCTTGTTTCTTCTAGCAGTATTCAATGAACTCTGTTCATAATCTGAAACATGCTTACCAAAACTAGGAGCCCTTCCCTCAACATCTCTCTGAACCTTCTTAAGCTGCCCAAAAACAGAAGTTAAATCTCTGATTCTTCTTGCTGAGGTTACATGTCCATCTTTTTTTACTTTTGTCTCTACTAGGTAGCTAGAATACTCTCTGAGTAACAGAGTTACCTCTCCCCTTGTGTCTCCTTCAAGAGTATTGTCTCCAATAATCTCTCTTATCTTTTCAATTTTCCTTATATGACTATAGCCCCTCGAGCCTATAATTCCTTTTAACTCTCCTACAACTCCCGAGTCACTATGACCTGCGATTATTCTTTGAATTCCAGTCTTATGCCAGTAATCCCATCCAGAACTATACTCCTTCATATTTCTCATTTTAACAAGTGCACCCTCCATTAGAGCACCCGAACAAACAACTTCCAACTTTCATGCCAGAGCTGGAGTTAGTGCAGTAAGAATCAACAGTTCCAGGATTCACGCAACTAACAGCAAGATAGTTTTGATTTACATTCAACCCAGAGCAAAAAGGAAGTCCTGACCATCCACTACTTCCGCAATCTGAAACAGCATGACAAGTGATTTCCTCACAAGCCCCATTTACACAAATATCAGAGCAGGTTTCAACAATCTCTTCCTGAACAAGTGAATTCACAGAACAAGAATTTAACAAGCACCCCCTATCATAGAATGTTCTATTCTTGTAAACTGAATTATTCTTGCAATAATTTGCAGAATACCCAGAATAACTATCTTCACCGCAATCCTCAACTAGCTGTTGTGATGATGAATTACTGCACAAACTAGAGATAGTGTTTGGATTACTGCACAAGAAACTTAATTTATTCTTAAAAACATCATCCTGGTAGCAATAATTATTTCCAAAACTATCACTCCCGCACTCTAAATTATTATGGCATATAAACGAGGAACACTTGCCATTAGAGCAATAATCAGAGCATGTGTTATTTAAAACCTGATTATATTCTAGTGAGCACGAACTAGAAGTTGTGCCAGGATTTAAGCATAATCTAGAGCTGACATTATTCCAAACTTCCTTGCCAACACAGTAAGAATTGACTAACCCGCCTCCAGAGCAATCTGAATTATCATAACATCCAATTAAATCATGCTTGCAATATGCAGGATTATCATCTATGCAAGAATCAATTGTTCTTAAATCAGCATCATCACAATCCTGAATCAAAATAGGGAATTGGGAAACAACACAATTAGAATTTAAAGTTCCAGGATTAACGCAAGTTGAATTTCTATAATACTTGAAAACATCATTACTAGCGCAGAACTCCCCTCCAGAAAAACCACTAAACCCGCAATCAAGATTATTCAGGCAGTTAACCTCAAGATTTCTGCAATAAGAAGCAGTAGTATTCGGGTTTACGCAAGAATCAATTGTTCTATCTTCAGCATCATCACAATCCAAATCCCTAGTGCAGTTAATCACAGTGCATTTTCCAGCCTGGCACTGTTGAGCGCATGTCTGGATATTATAGTTTCCTGATAAATTAAAGCAGAAACTAGAGCTTGTTCCAGGATTATTGCAAGTATAATTAACAAAACTCTTCACAACACTGTTTCCAGAGCAGAAGTTATTAGACAGAGAGTTAGTCCCGCAGTCTATATTACTGAAACAGGTTATAGGCTCGTGAGTGCAGTATGAATTAATAGTTCCAGGCAGTAAGCATTTATCCTCAGTCCCAACATTGCTATCATCACAATCAGAATCAGCATAGCACTCAATATTCTTGCAAGAAGTGCCTGTGCAGATATCAAGGCAAGTCTGATTAATTAGCAGAGAACTTGAATTAAAGCAGAAACTAGAGCTAGTTCCAGGATTATTGCACATGAAATTCAAGTAATTTCTGGAAAGATTCTTCCCTACGCAGAGAAAGTCTCCTATCCACTTATCACTTCCGCAGTCTGAATTATCAAAACAAGCAATTGGCTGATTTTCACAGCTGGAATCTATTGTTCCAGGCAGTAAGCATTTATCTTCTGTTCCAATATCACTATCATCACAATCAGAATCAGCATAGCAAGTTATGCTTCTGCATGCCCCATTTGAACATGTGTCTGTGCAGTTTTGTATAATTATCTGTGCAGTTGAGTTAGTGCAGTAAGAATTAATAGTTCCATATTCATGGCAGGTGAATGTTAAATAGTTCTTTAAAACATTCTGATTATTAGCAGAACAAAAACCACTGCCTGTAAACCCATTGATTCCGCAGTCAATATCATTAAAACAATTAATCTTAGTATGAGTGCAGTGAGAGAATAGTGTTGCAGGATTCTCGCATTTATCAAGAGTCTTTGAATCAGCATCATCACAATCAGAATCTGTCATGCAGATCACATCTGCGCAAGCCCCATTTATGCAGATATCAGTGCAGTTCTCAATATTCACAGGAACTATATCATCAACACACATAGAATTAACTAATCCGGGATTTTCACACGAAAACTCCTGCCTATTCTGATAAACACTATTATTATAAGGCGCATTAAGAGCCATGCAGTATCTTGCTCCAGAATTTTGAGAAGCACAGTCATCATCACTTGAACACCTGCTTGCAACATAACTCACACAATCTAAAAACAAGTTTCTAGCATCACTGGTCCAGAAGCCAGTTTTAGGAATTCCATAGAAACACATATTATTTTTGCTGAACTTGTTATTTTTCAGAAGAGTTCCTGCAGGAACTCCCTCAATTACATTTCCATACTCAATAGGAACATTAAAACTATCTCCTCCGCCTTCAAATGCTCTCGCAATACTAGTTCCAGAAACTCTGTTCTGATCACTTAGATAGTATATGGGTATGTAGCTTCCACCAAGGCTATATCTAGAATCAGTATAAACCTGGACAAATCCATTATCCACAAGTTTTACATTTAGAAGAGAACTGGAAGTCATCTGAGAAATCCCATCTCTGTCAGTCAGCCCCCAATTAGGCCCATAATATCTATTCATAACAACTGAAGGGTAATTGTATATTGCCAAGTTCCTCGTGTTTGTAAGTCTTACATCATCAATAAACAGCATTCTGTATTTTGACAAGTCATATGTTCTAATCTTGCTGTCAAGCAATAAGTCATAAGTTAAATTAAGCTCATTGAACACGCTTGTAATCTGGGGATTAACATTTCTATTACTCAGAAGAATATATCCCACATCTTTGGAAGATGCAGAAACAAGAGCCAAGCTGGAAAAAAAGAATAGCAGGAATATTCCTGCTAGGCCCAGCGATACACCTTTTTTCATAAAAAAATTATTTCTTTTTGATATATAAAGAAAGTCGTCTTTAGAAGTATATCTTGCCATATGCCCTTAATTAAGATATATCTTGAAAGATATATCTTGTTTTATTACTGAATATGAGGTAAAAAGATTTCTATTTAACACCATAACTATGGCTCAGCATCAGGGTTTATAAGTTACCTAGGCAGTTTTTCTCTCCCAGTCAGTAGAGAATTAGCAATACCTAGTTTCTAAATCTTCAATATAAAAATCTAAATCTCCTGTACCCTGAACATCAATAGTCATTGTCTGCCTGTCACATCTCCACATTATTTCAGAATTTATTCCACGGATATTCTTCTTCCCATTAAACCAGCTTCCCTTCCCAGTTGCAGAAACAATTATCATTGTGTCAGAATCAAGAAGAACTGCAATATTCTTAAGATTTAATGAAAAACTTACCTTCTTCCCTTCAACATAACCTCTTGCCTG
>JAHIEM010000126.1 GCA_018901625.1 Nanobdellota archaeon | reverse complement strand
TTTTCTGAACCTCCAGAGGCTCTTAACTTTATTGTATTGAGGGATTCAAATAGGTTTGAATCTCTTAAATTCGCAGAATTTAATGAGTCAGAAAATTCTCAATTTTCCGAACCTCCAGAGGCTTTCACGAGAGCATATTGAACCAGACTGTTGAGCAGGAGCCTGAAAAAGAACCAGAATATAGTTTGTGGTGATATGAAATGTTAATTCTCGGGGAATCTTGCCTTTCCGAGCGATTCTGCTTTTTTATTGTCTTTTTTTTGAAATATCTTTTCTTTTAATTGTTTAGGATGAAAATTGAGTTTCTTTAGTTCTTCTTCTGAAGAAATTAGTTCTATTGATTTAACTTTTCCATCAGGATCTAGATTCTCTAATTTACCACTAACCAAATTACATTTGAAGATTAAATCTGGAGTGTCATCATCATCTGTGTAAACGCTCTTATAATATGCAAGGTAATCTACTTTTACATTGAGTCCTGTTTCTTCTTTCACTTCTCGGATTACACACTCTTCAATACTTTCTCCATGTTCCCAGCCCCCACCAGGTAATAAGTAGTAATCTCCAAATTTTTTATTCTCATGTTTTACTATTACAAGCTTTCCTTCAAAAAAAACTATAGCAGTTATTCTAACATTTGGTTTCATTTTGTATAGTATCTTCCAGATTTTATAATATTTAAACTATTTGGGCCTTCGTTAAATAAAAGATCTAAAACAGACATAAATGGCTCGAATTCGCCCCCCCATAACTGAGTATATTTTGGATGTTTATACTCTTGAAACTCTACATCTATCTTTGCTTTTTTAAATATTTCTTTATCAAGGTAACTTTTTCCATCTATTCCTGAGATGTAAGTATCTGCATTTAATTTAAGAGATATTTCTAAAAGAGCTTCACTTGATTTTTTCTTTCTTCTAATTTGCCTTCAAATAGTTTGTTTGGTCCAATTATTCCTATTTTCATTTTAATCTACTTCCTTAAACATTTTCTTTGCTTTATTTGCAATTTTAATTATATTTTCTTTATTATCAAGAGTTTTATCAGGTAACTCTTTTAAATTAAACCAGCCGTATTCATCTGATTCATGATTTCCATTAAAGTTAAGAATTACTTTCTCATCTTCATCAATTATAGTAGCAGAAACAAAATGTATTGCATGAAAAATGTCTGTTAAGTAAGGAGTCTCTTTAACTTCTATAAGCTTTAATTTTTTAGGATTTAAGTCTACTCCAATCTCTTCTTTTGCTTCTCTTAAGCAAGCATCAATTAATTTTTCTCCTAATTCTACTCTTCCACCAACATTCCCCCAATCTGCTTTATTTCTATTTCTTTTTTCTTCGTTTCTCTTCAGGAGGAGTATTTTAGAGAAGTCTCTATTAAAAACATATACTATTACTCCTAGCCCGAATTTTCTTTCCATTTTATCTTTCATATTAATCACTTACCGAACTTTCAAGCAATTTGAAAGTTTTATTTTTACAATCAATTTCAGCTTTTATTCCAAGAGGGAGAACTGTGTTTGGACAGTTATGCCCGAAATCATTTGTTTTTAATATAGGAAAATTATACTCATTTGTTAGTTCTAATAAGATGTCTTCAAATTCTCTATTGTCGCTTTTTTCCATTCCATCAATATGTCCAATAACAATGCCCTTGACTAAATTGAAAACTCCTATTTGATTTAATTGATTTAATCTATATTCAACTTCTTCTGTTATGGGTTTGTATTCTTCAAGAAAAAGAATTGAATCCTTAAAATCAGAAAAATATTCTGTTCCTGCAAGTTTGAGGATGCAAGAAAGATTTCCTCCGGTCAGTATTCCTGATGCTTTTCCTTCTCGTATAACTTTTCTTTCTGAATTTGAAGGTATTTCTCTTTCTTCACTTTTAGATAAAGTACTTAAAAATTCTTCTTTATCATAATCAGTTGGTTTTCTTCCAAAACCCCATTTAACATCATTTCCATGAAAAGTAATTAATCCTGTCTTTTTATTAATTGCATTAAGAAGTACAGTTATATCACTTATTCCAATAAATATCTTAGGATTGGTTTTAATTAAGTCATAATCTAAAAAAGGAAGCAGGGCATTTGCAGTTTTTCCGCCCTGTGATGCTATAATTGCTTTAATGCTTTTATCTTTAAACATGTCATTTATATCTTTAGCTTTTTCTTCTGGATTTTTGGAAGACAAAAATTTACCTAACTTTATTTTAAATCCTAAGTTTTCTAGAAATTTAACTCCAGATTTAAACTGCTCATCTGTTTCTGGATTTTCAATTGGTTCTGATGGAGAAACTACTCCAATTGTGTCTCCTTTTTGTAGTTTTTGAGGTTTGAGTGTTTTCATGTTTTCCATTCCTCTTTCAATAGCCCGTAAATATATTCATCTTTTATTTTTTTATCTGCTTTGCACCTACAGGCTTTTCTTTTCAAACCTTCTCTTTTAGCTCCAAACTTTTCAAGCAATCTTCCTGAAGAAGGATTTCCAACAAAAACTCCTGCCTCTATTCTTCTTAATTTTAATTTTTTAAATGCAAAATCCAGAATTGCTTTCAGTGCTTCACTTCCATAACCTTGGTTCCAATATTTTTCATTTAGCCAGTATCCTACACCTGCTTTTCCTTGAAAATTATCCACTTTATCTAAGCTTATTCCTCCAATAACTTTCTTTTCAGATTTCAAATAAATAGCAAAAGGATATCCTTCTCGTTTTCTCTTTTTTCGTTTTTCTTTACAATGATTTATCCACCAAATTGCATCTTTCAATTTGTAAGGATACGGAACTACTAAAAGCCATTTAGAAACATTAATGTTATTAATTCCTTCAATTGAATCTTTCTTGAATTTGTCTTCCCATTCTCTTAAAATCAATCTTTTTGTTGTTAGTTTCATTTTCCACCAAAACAATCTACGCAAGCATCAACTAATTTATTTAATGTTCTCTTAAGATTTATTTTGTGGAATTGTGGATCCCACTCTTTTTCTAGAAGATCACTAACTGCAAATACTGCTGCAATTTTAGCTCCTCGAACTTTAGCAACTGAAAATAATGCAGCAGCTTCCATTTCTACGGTTTTAACTCCTGATTTTCTATAATGTGCTATTTCTCTCTTTGTTTCCCTATATGGTGCATCAATTGTCCATGTAGGGCTTACTTTATATTCAACTCCGAATTTGTCTAAGCTTTTAGCTAATCTCTGAGTTAATCTTTCATCTGGTTCTACATAGATACTATCAGGTAAATAGTGATGGCTTGTTCCTTCATCTCTGACTGCTTTGTTGCAAAGAAATACTCCTGTTTCAGATAATCCTCCAGCAGTACCCATATTGATAAATTCTCTTGTTCCGCAAGCAATCATTTCTTCCATAAATGTAACTGCATGAGGAGCCCCAATACCATTCATTCTCATGAAACCAATATCACCCATTCTTAAGATTTCCTGATTGTTATACAATTTTATTTTTTTAAATTTACCCCGATATTTTCTTTTAAAATAAGCTAATGTGGATCGTTGATAACAAAATATCATCTTTCTAGGGAAAGCGTTCTTGCTCCACTTTTTATAAGAGCAGTAGTCATGAGCTGTAAAAAGAGCTTCTTCTAAATGCTTGTTTTTGAATTTTGGAAATGGCATGTTTAATATAGTATGGTGTGCTTTTTAGATTTAATCTTTCTCATTAATAAGATCATCCATTTGATTTATGGATTCTTTGATATTCTCTTTTAGATCTGAGAAGATCTCATCCCGCTCTTCTTTTGCTGTTATTGGATTATTTGTTTTCTTTTCTTTTGCTGATTTGGTTTGATTGTTTTTGTTTTCCATTTTAATAATTCTCCAATATGTAAAGTTTCATAGTTATTTTTATTTTACGACAGTTATATTTTTTAACAATATTATTGAGTTTAATTTTATATTTATTTGTAAACTCTATTGGAGAGTCTCTAATAATATTCTGCATTAAAGTTTCTTTATCTGGATATGAGTCATAAGTTTTAATTAGTTTTATACTTTTGATATTAAAGTTCTTTTTTATAAATCTTGTAAAATCTTTTGCGAATATTTCAACACTTTTTGTGAGTTTTTTATTCTTTTTCCAGAAGGGACTTAGTAACTCGTTATATTGATTTCCTTTATCTATCCATCTAATAATTATGAGCTTCCCTTTCTCTTTTAAGGTTTTATGAATGGATGTTAAAATCTCATCAAAATTCTCATAAATTGGTTGTGCCAAGATTGCTATATCAAAATTCCTACCATCAAATTCTAAGATATTTTTGTGAAGATACTTTATATTTTTCCTTATTTTATATTTATTACAGTATTCTATTGTTGCTTTCTCAGAATCTATTCCCACAACTTTTTTAGCATATCTTGAGATTGGAACTGTTAATCTCCCAATACCACAACCAACATCTAAGATAATTTTACTATTAAAATTTACTTCTTTAAGGATTGTTTTTAATTCTATCTTTTCTGGGTCTGAATATCTCAAACTATCTTCCCATTCTTTAACTTGTTGTTCCCATTTATCTTTCATGTTAGTAATTCTCCGTAACTTTCATCTTTTCCATTTGGTTTATTTTCTTTAATAGCTTTTCCATAACTTTCTTGTTTTGCTCTTCAAGAGGCTTTTGATTTTCTTTTAGTTCGTATTTCAATGCCCCCAAAAAGTTTTGCTCTTCAGAATTATAAATTAGAGACAAGAAAAGCAAAACTTTTTCCACGAGGCTTTCATATTAAGATTAAACTTAAATCATCTGCCAGAATCAACAAATTCAAGCTTATTACCTTCTTCAAGAATCTTCACAATCTCGCTAGGCAGATTTGCAATATCTCCCTTCTTAAACGGCCCGATATTTTCCCCGCTTAACCCTAAAAACTCATCAACATCCTCCTTAAAAACAACCATTCTGTTCTTCTTTTCCTCAGCCTTCTTGCCAACCAAAAACTCACTAACAACCTTCTCACTCTCCTCAATCCCCTTAACGAGCCCGTCAAATAGCTTCTTCTCAAAATCAATCATATTCTCAAAATCCCTCTTGGAAATCCCAGTCTCAGCAGCAACAAAAGCCAGATTAAGCAGCTTCTTTCTTCTCCTAAGCATCAGCTCCCTAAACAGCCCGACAGCATTCTCAAACTGCTTCTTAGTCTTGAGTATAGCATCTGAGAACATATCAGCATCCCTGCCAGCAATCTCCTTCTTCTCCTCAAAATAGCTGGCAACATCCTCCATAAATGTCTTAGGCAAAAGTTGCAACTGTTCAGAATACCTCTCCTTCCTCAGATACTCGTATAAATCATTATAAGTTATCATGACAAGAGTAAGAATAAGCAGATTATAAGCATTATTATACAAAACAACACTAATGCTCGCTCGCCATACTTGATAACACTTAAACTATCCTCTTCAAATAACCCTTCGCAATCTTAGAAACATCTTTATCCTTAGCGGCTTCTCTCAAGACTTCAACAACTGAAGAGGAACAATCCCCATGTTCAGCTAGTGCAAAAGCAGACCTATACCTCGCATACGGATTTGAATCAGACATCATCACACTTCTCAAAATAGGTTTCGCCTCTTGCATCTCTCTTGTAGAAAGATTAGCTTTAGCCAATAAACTAGCAGCCAGATCTCTAACATTTCCATCCGAATCTTTTAATCCCCGAGTATAAGCCCACACAACATTCGCATCTTTCATTGCCGCTTCAGGAAGCTTTCTATCCACAACCTTCCAATTTTCCCTCTTTGCAGCATCTATTAAATCTTCCATTGCCATAATTCAAACCTCAACATCATACTCATACACGCTTTCATAATCATTATACAAAGAGCACATCTCTGAATTTGAAAGCTTCTCAAAATACTTTCTAAACGCGCGCATAGAGTTTCCATGAGCAGAAACAGCAACAGAAACTTTCTCTTCTTTCATAATCTCAATTAACTCTTTAATAAACTTTAACACCCTTGCCTCAACATCTTTCAAACTCTCCCCCTCTGGAGGTATCTCTAAGTATCCGCGGTGCCACAAATCATACTTCCTAGTTCCATACTTCTGCACGATTTCTAAATGAGTCTTCCCCTGTAACTTTCCGTAATTCCTCTCCTTAATTTTGGAATCAGTTATAACTCTCACGTGCTTGTGAAACTTTAGAACTTCTCGCAAAGTCTGCTTGCTCCTGATTAAATCACTCTGAAAAGCAAGAGTAAACTTCTTATCTCTCAATCTTAAAGCAACAATTTTAGCATCCCGAATTCCGCGTTTATTCAGCGGAACATCTCTGAATCCAGAAAAAACACCTTCAGAGTTGTCTTGCGTCATCCCGTGCCTGAATAAGTATATTTTGCACCTCATCAGAATAACAGAAAATGAGAATATATAAAATTATCCTATCCCCAAACAGATAATTTCTCAACTCAGCTTATAATAGCCAGAATATCCCTCACAGGAAGAGGACTAACCAACCCCTCACTAACAGAAGCCCACAAAGTCCTGCAGCCCTGTCTCTGCGCAAGACCAATATAAATCTCGTAATTGTCTCCTATCACAAGCGCCTGAGAATAGTCTAAACCATACTTTTTAAGAATAAGGGACATATCTTTTTCCTGCCAAGGTTCCATCCCGTACAAATCATCAAAAAAATCTCTCGGGATTCCTGCTTCGTGCAAATTCTTCCTTAATTCAGCTAAATCCCCATCTGAGATAGTTATCTGAGAAATTCCTCTCTCCTTAATTGCTGCTAAAGCTTCCAAAGCTCCCGCTCTCGCCATTAGTTTATCCTCACCACAATCACTTGTCTCGCTAGAGAAAGGAGCGATCAAGGTGCTGTAAACCTCCCATGCAACCAGCTTTATGTTTCCCATGTTAAAGTATCAGAACTCTCTTACCCAGTAAAACAGGTAAAGCCAAATTTATAAACCTTCCCACCCTCAATAAAGCATGTTCAACTTTTTAAAAGACAAGCTTAAAGGATGGTTCAAATCATCTAGTAAAAAAGCAAAGGAAGAGGAAGAGAACATAGCGAAAGCTAAAGAAATCAAGCAAAAGAAAGCAAAGAAACAGAAAGATAAAGAAGAAACTGCAAAGAAAGAGCAAAGAAAGAAAGAAGAGAGAAAAGAACTGGAAAAACTGCAGAAAAAGATAGACAAAGAAAAATCAAAGAAAGAGGAAAGAAGAGTAAGCGAGGAAGTAATAGAAGACATAAAGAAAGAGAAAGGAACAGAAGAGATAATAGCAGTTCCCAGGCACGAAGAGATTATAAAAGAGCTGAAAGAAGAAATAGAAGAAAAGCCTAAAAAAACCTGGTTCAGCAGGGTTTTCTCAAGAAAATACATAATATCTGAATCAGAATTTTCAGAAATGTTTGAAAATCTCGAATTAATCTTGCTAGAAAATAATGTAGCGCTGGAAGTTGTAGACTGTCTAAGAGAGAATCTAAGCAAAGAGCTAGTTGATAAAGAAGTTGATAAAGATAAAATTGAAGAAGAAATAAAAAAAGCCCTGAAAAACTCTATTGAATCTCTATTTGCCCCGGGATTCGACATAATCCAGAAAATAAAAGAAAAACAGCCGTTTGTAATCGCCTTCTTCGGAATAAATGGTTCAGGAAAAACAACAAACATAGCCAAACTAGCCTACAAGTTAAAAAATAACCGAGTTTCTTGTGTATTAGCAGCAGCAGACACATTTAGAGCTGCCTCCATAGAACAATTAAAAATTCACGGAGAAAAACTTGGAGTGCCAGTAATCTCCCAGGCTTATGGCTCAGACCCTGCCTCAGTTGCTTATGATGCAATTGAATATGCAAAAGCGCATAAAATCCAATGTGTTCTAATAGACACAGCAGGAAGAATGCACACAAAAGAAAATCTGATTAAAGAAATGGGGAAAATTGTCAGAGTTTCCAAGCCAGATTTAAAAATATTTGTCGGAGAGGCAATAACAGGAAATGACGCAACAGAGCAGGCCAAAACATTCAACGAAGCAATAAACATTGATGGAATAATTCTAAGCAAGCAGGATATTGATGAAAAAGGCGGAACAAGTTTGTCAGTCTCATATATAACAAAAAAGCCCATTTTATATTTGGGTGTTGGACAAAACCTCGCTGATTTAAAAGAGTTCAACAAAGAAGAGTTAATCAAAGCGCTAGGACTTTAATAATTTCTTTCTTCTTTTAGACTTCTTGTTTTTAACGTATTTCTCAAGCAACATTTTCTTTTTAGGATGTGTAAACCCTATTTCATGATGATACTTTTCAATGTCTTTTATATCCAGATAATAAGTCTTTCCAAAAGTTGCTTTCTTATTCATTTGGGATTTTATATCTCCAGTTTTTATTTTTAAGTAAACGAATATCTCCTTTATTCCAGCCAAAAGGGGGGAATTAGCGGAACTTAATCTCACGGAGGAAGAGTAAACTGTTCCTTCATCATCGGCAAATGCCCGTATTCCAAAATATAAATCTCGCTTAGGAATTTGGAGTATCTTATTTGAGATTCTGCTATTAAAAGTCTTAGAATCAATCCCATAGTAATTTTCTACTATCTCCGCCAAGACCCTTGGGAACTTTATTGAAAAGGTTTGTTCATAAACTGGAACATCTCCAAAAATCTTTAAATCCGCTTTAAATTCGTCCAAAAGTTCTTGACAGGTGTTTCGGTAGTTAGCATTATCACTTATTCCTCCAGCATATCCATCCCCCAATAGATGAAATAACAATCTAACCAATTCTGGACTTTCCCTTACAGGAAATACTGGGTTTTGTATATGGTTACCCGCTTGCATCCGGTACATCGTTATTTTATTTTCTATGTTTTCCATAGAAAACTCTTCTCTTGAATCCTCGGTCAATTTTTGGGAAATTATTTTTAATTTTGATAGAGGAATAAACTGAAGTCCAGTCACATTTCTTTCATAATCTTTTTGTTTGCCATAAAACCAAGAAGAAAGTCTTGATGGACTAACCTTAATAAATTTTGCTAAATTGCCCAAAGAACAGAATAGATTATATGCTGCATTGAATAACTGCTTTCTATAATCTTCCTCAAGATAAACAAAAATATAATCAGGAAAATCGGCCAAGTGGATACCCCTAAAATCTCTCCTATTTGTAAGTTCCTTTGCCCAGTTCTCCCCGTACTTGCCCTCAAGAACCACATGCGCCTCTTTCATGTAATTTCGCCTTACTTCATTTAGACTTCCAGAAAATAAAATCTCGGGCATCTCCATTCGGAGATAATCAATTAATTCCGATAAGACTTCTTTAGGAATATAATGATTAATCCCCCTCTTACATCTGCTTAAATGTGAGCGAGTAACATTCAAATGTTTGCTAGCCTCACCAAAATCGCCATTAAACTTTCGGATAAATGATTGAAATAACTCTTTCTGCTTTTGTTCATCTATCCTCACCAAAGTTTCTTCATTTTGCATCTTAAACCCCCTATTTTTGTATTTTTCTTATCTTTCCATCTGGAGTTATAACAAATGTGGAACCAGAGGTTTTAGTTTTCACGAATTTATCCACTAAAGATTTTGCAATAATCTTAGAATTAGCCAAACCTCGGGGAGTGAAGTTAGTTATTGTTTTTTCTTTGGCAATTTCTTGAAATGATTTTCTAACTTCCCAGTATTGCGGAGTGTCCATAGTTGGAACGCAATAATGGTTTGCTCTTATCTTGGGCTCTCTATCTGCAAAATCTTTTGTTAGTGCCAGAAGAGCATGTTTCGCAACAATATAAGGCACTAACTCGTCGCAACCAGTTTTATACGACCATTGGCTGCCGATTGTTAATACTCTTGGATTTGGGGAGCCATTTAGTAAATCTTTTAATTCTTGAAATGCGACCCCAACATAAAGTAGATTTTTAGCGAAAGTTTCTTCCCAGTCAGCAGTAGTTAGTTCTGCTGATGGTTTTGCTCTTGTAAATCCAGCAATACAAGCAAGAGCATCTAAAGATTTATTTTGCGATGCAATTTTTTTAAGAATATCTCTCAAATCTTTTACATTTCCTACATCGCAAGTATAATGGGAATAAGTTTTATATCCCGAAGCAGAACGACCAATGGTAATCAAATCATAACCTCGAACTAAAAACTGGGTTGCGACTTCTTTCCCGAAGCCTCTGGTTCCTCCAATAATTAAGGCTTTCATTTTTTGTAAGTTATGAACAAAGTCATAGGCCAATTTAAACAATATAATCCGTCTTTCTTCTGAACCCCAAGAATTTCTTCTGCTCCTTTAAGGCAATTTTCAGGGGTTGTTTTAGTCATTCCGTGAAGTTTGTACAAGAAAAAGCCAATATCTTCTTTATTCTTAAATTTCCACTGAATGTTTAAGTCGTAGAATTTCGGTTTAGTAAAACCGCCTAGGAAACAGATGCTATCTGCATATTCCTTGCTCCAAAAGGCAACTTCATGCCCGACTATACAAAATTTAGCGACCTTATCATCAAAATGTTTTGCTAAATTTGAACCAGAAAAGACATCAGCTATCACAACTCTGGCTCCTTTTTTCAGAATTCTGGAAAGATTATCAAAGGACTTGCTTTTCTTGAACATGTGGTGCATAGCTCCGAAACTCCAAACAGCATCAACCTTCTCCTTTTCTAAATTTACTTTTTCAGACCCAAACTGCACGAACTGGATTAAGTCAATATTCTTTTTTCCAAGTTCTTTAATTTCCTCTAATTGTCCGAGTGAGGGATCTGAAACTATCAATCTTCCGTCATCTCCTAGCAAGTCAGAGATAAATTTAGAAAAGAGTCCACTGCCTGCGCCTATTTCCAGAATTCTTTCTCCGTTTTTTGGAGCAAGGTACTTTTTCATAACTTCTATATCTTCTAGTCTAGCATCTGGAAATTCTCTTAAACATTCCCTATAGAGCTTAGACCGTATCCCATCAAATTCCTGCTTTTTCTTGTTTTTAGTAAAAAGCAGAAGTTCACCCGGCTTGGAGGTTACTAGAAGTTCATCTCCTTCTTTTAAATTGGCTCTGTTTAAAGCACCTTCAGGTATATTAACTTTGTACTTGAAGTAAGAATTCCCCTTGTATTCTCTGGATTTTTCTTTGAGTATTTTCATTAGAGACCTAAGGAAATCTTGGCTTATAAATCTTTCTATTTTTAGGGCTCTAAAAATAAGAGCACGAAACTTTATAACCCTTAAAACCCCTATTTTAAGGAAAGGAATTCTAGGACATACTTAAAAATATAAACCCAAATTAACTAATAATATCATGTTCGGAAAGTTAGGAGAAGCTATAAAAAAAGGAATAGACAAGATAGCATCAGCTGTGTTTGTTGATAAGGAGCTAATTGACTCAATAGTAAAAGATTTACAGCGCGCGCTGATAGAAGCAGATGTAAACGTAGTTCTTGTAAAAGAAATATCAGAAAAAATCAGAAAAGCTGCAATAGATGAGAGAATTAAAGGCATAGAGAAAAAAGAGCACATAATCAAAATTCTTCACGACGAACTAAAATCAATTCTAGGCGGAGAAAAACACGAACTCGAATTGAAAAAAGGAAAATTGCAGAAAATAATGCTTCTCGGTCTGTTCGGTGTCGGGAAAACTACATTAGCAGCTCGCCTAGCAGCATATTACAGCAAACGCGGATTCAAAACATGCATGCTAGGATTAGATGTCCATCGCCCAGCCGCAAGTGATCAGCTAGAACAGCTCGGGCAAAGAAACAACTTAAAAAGTTTTGTAAATAAAAAAGAGAAAAATCCAATCAAGATATACGAAGAATTTGAGTCTAGACTAAAAGATTACGATATAGCCCTGATAGACACAGCAGGGAGAGATGCCCTGGATAGTGAGTTAATCAAGGAAATAAAAAACATTGGCAGGAAAATCAAGCCAGATTACATAATCCTAGTAATGCCTGCAGATATCGGGCAGGCAGCTAAAAGACAGGCAAGTGAGTTCCAAAAAGCACTATCAGTTAACGGAGTAATAATAACAAGAATGGATTCAACTGCAAAGGGTGGGGGTGCGCTAACAGCCTGCTCAGAAACAAATGCCCCAGTGTTCTTCATAACAACAGGCGAGCAGATTAATGACATAGAAACATTTTCTCCAGAGCAATTCATCTCGCGAATGCTAGGAATGGGAGACTTACAGGGATTATTAGAGAGAGTTACCTCTGTAGTTGATGAGAAAAAACAAAAAAACATTCAAGATAGACTAAAACAAGGCAAGTTCACAATGCTGGATTTATACGAACAACTCAAATCAATGGAAGGTTTAGGCTCCCTATCAAAACTAAAAAGCCTTATTCCGGGATTAGGAAATGCAAAAATCTCTGATGACATGCTGGGAACACAAGAAGAAAAACTAAAGAAATTCAAATTCGCAATCCAGTCAATGACTCATGAAGAAATAGAAAACCCTGAAATAATTGAAAAACAAACCCATAGGATAGGAAGAATTGCAAAAGGCGCAGGAATAAACGCCAGTGATGTTCGAGCTTTGTTAAAACAATACAAGCTAATCAAAGAGTTTGCAAAATCAGGCATAGCTAATGAAGATATGAGCAAGGGTTTCTCAGAAAAGCAGATGATGAAACTTGCCAAAAAATTCGGAAAGAAAATCAGGATGTAAAATGGGAAAATTAATAGCCCGAGGAGCAGAAGCAGAAATAACTCTTGATAAAAACACAGTTCTTAAAAACAGAATAAAGAAATCATATAGAATCACAGAACTTGATGAAAAACTGAGAAAATCAAGAACAAAAAGCGAGGCAAAACTCCTGGAAAAAGCATCAGGTTTAATTAACACTCCAAAAGTTCTTAATCAGGATAATTTTTCAATTGAACTAGAGTATCTAGATGGAGAGAGATTATCAGAAACACTAAGCAGCAAGCCAGAAAAAGAGCAATACAACATAATGGAACAAGTGGGGGGGCAGGTTGCAAAACTCCATGACTCAGACATAATCCACGGAGATTTAACAACAAGCAATCTAATTCTAGTTAAAAATTCAAAATTATCTGATAAAAAACCCCTTAATTTAATAGATAATCAATCTAAACAATCAGAAAAGGATTTAGAATTAACAAATAATATTAAAATCACTCAAAGTGAACGAGCAGGCGCAGTTCACAGAGAGGCAAAATTAAAAAATCCCGAGCCGAGCTCACAAGACAAAGTCTATCTAATTGATTTTGGTCTGGGTTTCATAAGCAAGAGAATAGAAGACAAGGCAGTTGACTTGCATCTTATCAAACAAGCACTAGAAGCAAAGCATTTTCAAAACCACGAAAGACTATTCAAAGCATTTCTAGATTATTATAAATGGCCAGATTCAGAGAAAGTTCTTGAACAACTTAAAAAAGTCGAGGCAAGAGGAAGATACCGCAAAAATGCTCACTAAATTCGCATTTTTGGGGTGTTCAGAAATTTGAACATCAGTGAAAATTTCTGACACAAGCATTAGAAACCCTTATAAAACCAGCATAATTCTAAGTTTCATAGCCCTGTCGTCCAGTGGTCAAGGATGCAAGCCTTTGGTCCAAATTCAAGAGAATTTGCCATGAAAGAAAGCTTGAGACCGAGGTTCGAATCCTCGCAGGGCTATAATATTATTGAGCAAAATTAAGGTTTTTTCTGTGTCTACAAATAAAAATAAATCTACAATTGTGTCTACATTTATGCTTTATTTTTATTGAGCTCTTTTTTAGTTGCTCTATACTCTTTTAATAAAAACTCAATTGTTGGTCTGATGTTTTTGCTCTTTTCATATTCCTGAAGAGTATTATAATATTCTAATCTATTTCTTAATTCAATATTTATTGGTGGGAGATTATGCTTTATTAGAATATTATTTAATATAATTCTGCCAATTCTTCCATTTCCATCTGCAAAAGGATGAATATTTTCAAACTGATTGTGGACAACTGCTGCTAAAACTAAAGGGGGATATTTGCTCTTATGTTCTTCATACCATTTAACTAAATTATCTAATAAACCAATTACTCTTGATTGGGGGGCTCCCTCATGAACAATTTTTCCTGAAGAAGACATAACTACCGCTTCTTGTCCTTTTTGCCTGAACTCTCCTGCAAAAGATTTTGAATTTTTAAAAACAATTTTATGTATTTCTTTTAATAAATCTAAAGATAAGTGTTCTTTTGTTCCCCTTATTAGTTTTATTGCTTCATCTACCCCATAAGTTTCTGCAATATCTTCTTTTGATTTTTCTTTAGGCCACTTGTCTTTTTCAATTATTTGGTTAACTTCAGTATTAGTTAATTCACTTCCTTCAATAGCATTAGTATTATAAGTAAATATTTTAGAAAATAACTCCCACTGTTTTTCAGACAAGTGATAAATCTTAAAATTATTCTCTTTTTGAAGTCTTTCAACAAAAGCTATTTCTTCTTTTGTCAGCTCTTTTTCAAGAGGGTCTTGGATTATCTGATATTTTTCTATTTCTTCTTTTATTAATTGTTCTGCTTTTTTTATTCTTTCTTCTAATACTCCTTTATTTAAGTCAGTCCCTAAAAGTTTTCTTATTTTATGAATTTTATTTCCTTCTCTAAAAGAGTGTGCTAAATAGTATTTTATTCCTTTTTTTGTCTTTTTCTTTTCAATATACATAATAGTATAATAGTGTCTACATATTTAAATGTTTCTACAAATATGTCTACAATTAACCTGTGAGTGGCCTGATGTTCATAAGATTATTTTTGCAGAACCTTCTTGGAGTTAGTAGATTTTGTTAAAAAGCTAACAGGTGATGATGTTATACCTATGCTAATGTGGAGATACTGTAAAAAAGAGTAGTATCCCGTTAATATTTCCTAACGATATGCTCTTTGGATTTTTCATTTCCTCATTTTCCTTATGAATGCCTGCGATGGTGTTTCAAGTTCATCAAACCTTAAAGCTCTGTGCGGCTTAACCTCATTATTCCAAAACATAAATTCTTCTTTGGTTTTAAATGCTTCCCTATTTCTGTCATAACAATCAAACCATTTCTACATTTTGCCATTGCTCTGTGGATGCTTAATCCTACAAAGTATCTGCTTAATTCCCTTTGATTTCAGATACTCTTTGAATCTTGATTCTCCGTCGGTAATAATGCCAATCAATATGCACGGCAGTTAGGCTGTGCCTTCCCTCATAACGAATCCATTTCTTCTTTCGGATATCTCGGATATCCTTTTTCTTGGCATAGCCAAGATAAACCAAAATTTGATGGATTCTATTATGTCCTAGATGCTCTTTAGAGTCCCTGTCTATGCATCTCTCCAGAGTGTCTGCTGACACTCTGTATTTTTCAAAAGCTTTCTTTACAAGAATAATCTCCCATTCTTCAAATGGTTTCCGAGGACGACCAATGTCATTTCCTATCTTAGGAATCTCTCCTGTTTTATCAAACGCCTCCTTCACCT
>JAHIEM010000125.1 GCA_018901625.1 Nanobdellota archaeon | reverse complement strand
TTTTTATTTTTTTATTGCTAGTTCAACGCCCCCGCATTTTTCCTCAATTTAGGTTAAAAAATTATGGAAAAATGGGTGGTTAAGTGCCCCCCGAGTGGAACTATTGAAAACAAGAAAAATATTGATAAGGATTATAAACCTAAAAAACCCTTATCGAATAGGGTCTATGCAGTATCTGAAATACTTGAATGTAAGACAAAAATGAATGAGCGGATTATCCATGTTTTAAAAAATATACCTGTATCCATTAATTGCCAACTAGGTGATCCATTTCAGGCCACACAGTGGGAAGACACACTAGAAAAAATAGTTAGTTTAGAAAAATCAAAGCATCAAGGTCCTGTTGGAATAATGACTAAGTCTCTTTTAAATGCTTCTCAGATAAAGGTTCTTAAAAAGTCTCCATTAGACATATGGTTGTTTATGACAATAACTGGTTTAGATGAGAATAAATCATTAAATTTTGAAAAAATCAAAAAAAATTATCTTAAGGTTTGTAAGGTTCTAAAGCATGTAGTAGTATATCTTAGACCAATAGTCCCCGGTAAAAATGATAATTTAAAGGTTATTCAGCCTATAATTAAACTAGCTTCATTAGGACATCAAATAGTAGTCGCACGTGGTTTTAAGGATGTTACTTTGGAGGGAAGACCTGCGTTTAATAGCGAAGAATTTATCAATTTACTAGAGAAAGAATGTCTGCAAAATAATGTAAAGATGTATAGAAAAACTATTTGCGCTGTTTCGGACATTTTAAATCATCCCTGTCGAGTCCATGAGAATATAAAAGCTAAGAATGTAGCTTTTATACAACAAATGGGATACCCTATTCAGCTTGTAAAAGGCGAGCTTCTTCCAGATAAAAAACTAGGGGGGGATTCCTATGGTTGGACGCGGGGAGATAAAAATTTTATTAAAATTGTTTGCTATCGGGAACCAAAATTACCAAAATTAAAAAATACCTCATTACTATCATTGAAATTTAATAATACTTTTCTTGATTGCACTTCATCCTGGTTTGGTTGGGCTAGGCAAGTAAAATGTACTGTAAATTGTTGGTATTGCATAGCTGCTTGGAATCTAGAATCCAGCAAATTAAAAAACATCGGCTGTAATCCTTCTAATTTAATTAATTTATTTGAAAATAAAAAAGCTATCTCTTCCAAGGTAAGTTCTGTTCTAAAATTAATTGATGAACTTTCTGTTGGGGGAATTTCCTATACTCCTGATGCAAGGTTAAAGTTAGTATGGCATAGAGAGAATTTTACAAATTTTTTAAAATTTAAGGATGAATTAATTAGACCAGTAACTGCGGAGTTTTGGCCTAGCCTTAGTTGTAATGCTCGATGTAGTCTTTGCCCTTATAGGGCAAACAAAGCCAGAGAAGAGGCGGATAAAAGTAAGAATATAACATTAACTACTCTGGAAATTGCAAAAAGAGTTTCATCTGAACTTGCAAACTTTGGTGTTAAAAGTGTTTTAATGACCGGAGGGGGAGAACCATTTATGAATCCAGAAATTGATAAAATCGCGAGAATATTCAAGGATAACGGCCTAAAATTGGGAATCTATACTAATGGTACTGTTCCTAATAGGGAACAGCAAATTAAGAACATTGTAGAACTTTCGCCACAATTTATTCGAATGAGTATTAATGCGGGATCTGAAGAAGAACACTACAAAGAATATCATATTGAACCTTGTGACGGTAAGAGTTCATGGCAAATAGTCAAACAAAATGTCCTGCTTTATCTTAATACAATAAAAGAATCAGGAGTAAATACTTCATTTGGTTTTTCTTTTGTTTTATTAGGTAACGAATCTCCTGAAAGTTATGTTGGAATGGCCAATTTTATTAGTGAAATACATGAATTATCTGGTAGACTCCCACTTTCTGCTCATTTTAGACCCAAATTTATTTATTATAACTCAGAAGGCATTGTGATTCCTGAAATAACTGGTAAGATGGCAGAAAATATTAGTAATATCTCCAAAATGGTAGAAAAGTATGTACTGCCTAATCTACCCAAATCTCCCACCCTAACTATACAAAAAAACGTATACGCCATAAAACTTGTTGGGGAAGGTGCTAAAGCTCATGCCTGTTTTTCTACGGGCTGGGCTACGTCATTCAATCATCTTGGCGAGGGATATATTTTAAGTGAATTATGTGGGTCCAAATGGGAAGGTGCTAAATGGGGTGATTTGATGACTCAAACAATGAATGATGCCTGGTTTTCAAAAGAGAGATTAAAATTACACAGAGATTATGCAACCGGCAAAAGAAAAGCTCCAGTGTATAATAAATTAACCGGCGTACAAAACTTCCTAGCCGAATTAAGAGCAGTAATGAAAAAACCATTTACCAATAAAGAAATTATTGAATTTTGGAAAGCTTTTGATAAAGCAGATTATAAAAAACCAAGCTCATGGGATTTTATTTAATATGAAAAATAGAAAATTAAATTTTAAAAAAATGAAATAATGCACAAAGAAAATCATTATAAATTACTGCCAATTCATAAAATAATCAATGAAAAAAAAGGCGCAGTCCTCAAATATTTGAATTCTCTTCAGATTAAAAATGAATTTGAAGTTTGTATATTGTTACACAAGATTAGAGCGTCAAGACCAGCCCGTCATTTTAATTTCAAAAATTATAAAAAATTACCAAGAATTTATCTTAAAATTAAGTTCGAGTCCAAGTCAGACTCCGTACTGACAGAAAAATCAAATCTTTCCTGGAAAGATATTTGTAAATCCTGTAATAAATTTAAGAACTCATTCAAAAAACAATCTCGTCTTAATTGTAGAAATATCACTGATCTAATAGCAATACACCTTCTTTCCGAATTTTTAGGTTATCCTGTTTTTTGTTATTGGAGCTCAAATTGTTTTTTTCAATCGTGGTTAAAGACACCCAACAACTTACAAAGATTTTTCCCCTGGCAATCTCAATTATGTGTGCATATCTGCGAGAATAATCATGATCAACAATTGCTCTTGGATAGAGGTTTAAATCCAGCATTAGTTATCAATAGTCTAGGGGAGAATTGTAAGATAGATGATCTTATAAAAAAACTCGGTTCTACTTACTCCGCATCTCTTGCAGAAAAATATCTTAGATTATACAAAAAAAATAATCCTCCAGAACATTCTCGTCTTTTGGATAAATTATTTTTACGAAGACCTTATAGAATCGGAATTAACAAATTAGCTTACTTTTCTAAAGCTAGATCTTTACTAAATAGCATAAGCTTTGATAAAGAAGAACAAATTACTAGAAAAATGTTTTTTGATTATGCTAAAGATTCTATTAAAAATATGAAACCTCATAATAATTATGAATCAGACGCGATTTTATACAATGCTTTGGATAGTATATTCTCCTTAAAATCAAATAAGATACTTGACGCCGTGTCAGATTGTTCATTTATATATAGGCACCGCAGTCGTCAAGATCTAATATACATGAACTTTACAGAAATTGAATTAAAGGGGATTGTTAATCAGATCATTGATGAACTCTATGGACCTAAAGAAAAAAACAAATTAATGGAAGATTATCAAGAAAAATTATTAAAAATAGCTCCTGATTATAAATCCCTTATAAAAAATTTAACCACTAATTCACCTTTGAAAATTGATGATTCAATTAAAATAATAAACAATCTTCAGGATGTGACTATCCCTCTTTTTTGTTTTTTAGATGGAAGTTCTTTAGAGTCATTAGTTTTGTCTGTTTTAAATCCCATAAAAAATCGTATTAAAAAAAGAAGTATTTCTGCACCAATATATGTCTTTTCATCAAAAAAAAAGAGATTTAATGAAAGTGTTGATCATGAATTTATCGATTTTATTATTAAAAATAATTCTTTTTTAAAAAAAGGAATAAAATTAGGTTTATTAAAAATTATTAAAACAGATCAAGTAACGGGGGGGGTTAATTTATTTCAAATAGAAGAAAAATACTTAAATGTATTGAATAAACATGGGAAGAATGGGCTAATCTGCTCTTTTGATGAGGAGGGGTTAATAACCTCAAGTAGTTTAAATCTTGGGTGGATAAGTATTGGAAACATCAAAAGCGAAAGTCTAGCTGCGATCTCAGGTTTAAAAATCGGTGATGGCTATGCAATAAGACATACAACAACAGGTCCGCCATTTGTAGGTTTTCCCATAGTCAATAAATCCATTTTAGACCTTCATGATAAATCCCTATATTCTGAAAATAATTTTAATATTTTAGATGATGGCATAAAGAAAGAGATAATAGAAGATGAAAATCGGGATGGTTCTCCAATATCAGGAGTTTTTACAATCATCTCTAATATTAAAAAAAAGTATAATCTTGATATATGCTTCTTTCCCAAAGCAAGCTCATTACAAAAAATAATTAAAAAGAAGAATTTAAAAAATAATAAAAATGTAATCCTTGGATGGAATGGGGGGTATTTTCTTGATGATAGAACAATAAACAGTCGCAAATTTCCGAATATCTTATTAAATAGTCCCCTAGGGTTACTAAAAATTAGGCAAAAATTGATCTCCCTTCCACTATTTAATAATCGCCCAGCCTTAGCAATAGATTTGAAGGGTAGGCTAAAAATAGAAAGGTTAAATTTTAAAAAAATAGCCCTATCAATTAAATTTGGTAAAATAAATTATAGTTTAAAATCCGATCAAATAAATCCTTTAAAATTAGATAAGAGCAAGATAATACTAAATACTGTAGAAAAACCAATTCAGAAAATTCCTAAGGGATTTATTGCAATAAAATTTTTATTTAATAGGGTAATTGAAATACTTGAGGAGAATCAAATTTCAAATATCTTAAATCCGACATATACCTTATTGGTCCCCACAAAGGATTATTCCGATTCAGTATCTATGAATTCTAAAATCTCTTTTATTATTGATAACTATAATAAATTTTATTCAATGATGGAAGCTGGACCTTTATTAATTAACCATGGAAAGATTTCTATAAATCTAAAAAAAGAAAAATGGGATACTGATGAATCTAAAGCATTTCAATTTGCTGAAATTGATTCTACTGAGGTAAGGACAGCAAGAACTGCTGTTTGTACTCTAAAAAATAACAAGATGGCAATTTTGATCATAAATAGTAGATCTGTGGAAAGTGTAGGCGCGACCCATTTTGAACTTGCAAAAATTATCAAAAAAAGATTTAAAAATAATGTTTTAGATGCCTTAGAATTGGATTCTGGGGGAAGCGTATGTTTTTGGGCCCATAATCATTTGTTAAGCATAGGTTCTACAATAAATTCAGCTAATAAAAATATTAATAATCTTAAATATTCCCCCAGACCAATTTCAACAGCTATTTTAATTTCAACAAAATAGTACTTATCAGAGTACCAGTTAAATGAAATGCCCCCCGAATTTTACATCTAAAAATTTTATATTCGCTGTATAAACGCTCTTGCGGGAGCGTTTAACCAAATTTACTCTATTTTAGGCTTATTTTTACACATAAAGTCATGCTAATGTTAACCTAAGGTAACACGCCCCCACGAGGATTTGAACCTCGGTCAATTCCTTATTGTAAGACGGGCGGGCTGGGACTTGAACCCAGATTAAAACCTATTCGCAAACTCGTTCGTTATCGATTTAATTTCTCTCACGAACTTGCTCACCGCAAGGTCTCGTACTATCCAGTTATACTACTCGCCCTACTTAATTTGTCAAAGTTTTTTGAATTACTTGAACCTATCTCTTTTGCCCATTTCTTGAACATAACTACCCCGTTCAAGGCTATATAATTCTTATTATGAAAAGCCATATATCCTAACTTTTTCAACATTTCACTAACTTGCAAAATTAATTTTTCAGACTTTATGCTTAATGCAACTATGGGGTAGTCTTTGTTATTTCTTTTAACAATGCATATGCAACCATCTGTATCAAATAATCCTTTAATCAGGGAGTAATAGACTTCTTTATTTTTGGTGTCTAGAATCGCTTTCGGCACTTCTATTCTATGGATTTTTTCCCCGTAGGGCAAACCAATTACTTTATTTTTAAATTCACACAGTGCTTTAGAACAGACTTCGAAACCAACAACACTTGGAAGTCTCATCATTTTCAGGTCTAGATTGTATAACTTTTTATACATTCTAAATAAGTATATCATATACCCTTCTTCTTCTTTGTTTGTTTTAATGGAAAAATAATTTCTATTTTTAGATAAGCATCCGTCTCCTAAATGAACTCCGATTTCTTCTGCAAGTTCCGAAGTCATTTTTTTAGGAAATATTATCCCCTTTTTTATATCGTTTGAAGTGTAAGTAATTTCTTTGCAATCTAAGAATATTTCCTCATTTGTAAAATAGGTTTCATTCTCTTTTTCAAGCATGACACTCTCGTTTTCTCTCTTTTTTCTTTTTCCTTCAACAGCCATTTTTGTTAATTCTTTTATCCCATATCTTTTTAGCAAGGTATTCACTGCTTTCTTCCCTCTTTTTTGCATCATTTTTGAATAATTTTCTTTCCCAAGTTTTGCCATTAATAACTCTGCACTTTTCTTTCCTCCAATCTTTCCTGCTTTAACTGCCCCCCAATTGTCTTCTTGTTTGTCAATTATCTCTATTTGTTCAAATTCTTTTGGGATTATCTTATCTGGCATGTATAATTCTGCATACATCCATTTTTTTATTGTTTTGAATGGAATTTTCATCTTTTCTGCCAATTCGGGAAAATTTTTAGAGTTATATCTCTTTTTTAGAAGTAAAAATAATTCTTTTCGTGAATTTTTAGACAGAAGAACTCTCATAATCCATAGAAAGGCTCTGGCTATTTAAATATTTCTATCCTACTAATCTAAAGGGTATTTTTTATGCCCAGACTATTTTTTCTGTCTGGATTTTCTCTGTTTTTGCGGGGTATATTGTTTCTGTCAGCTCATCAGGCTGGAACCATAATTGTATTTCGCGCTTGGCGCTTGCTTCTGAATCAGAAGCATGAACTACATTCTCGAAAACTCCTGTTTTTGAATTAATTCTTCCGTACTTGCCTCTGATTGAAATCGGGTGAGCATCTTCTGGATTAGTTGTTCCTGTGATATCTCTTATTTTTTCTATGCAATTCTCTCCATGATAGACTAGAACAAGAACACGGTTAGTGTGGAATTCTCCCATTATGTATTTTAGAGTGTTTTCAAAAATTTGACTGCCTTTTTCTTCCCCGTGTTTTCTTATCTGGTTTTCTTTTAAATCAGAATAATGTTTCTCTGCGAGTTCTCTTTTAACTGAAACAATCTTTGCTCCAACTATTTTCAGTTTTGTTTCTGACAGCGCTGTTATTATATTTCCTGTGAGGCTTTTTATCAAGCCATCAGGCTTGATAATTATCAAACATTGTTGTTCTGCCATATAATTCTGTTATAATCATATTTTTAAAGATTACTATCTTAGGGAAGTTATGGCTGAGATAAAAGGAATATTTGCAGACCTTCATATACACTCAAGATACTCGAGAGCTTGTTCGAAAGATATAACTATTGAGAATCTGGAGAAGTGGGCTAGAATTAAGGGGCTAGGTTTATTGGGGACTGGAGATTTTACTCATCCGCTTTGGTTGAGAGAGCTGAGAGAGAAACTGACTGAAAAAAATGGAATTTTCTATTCTAAGACAGGGTTTAAGTTTATCTTAACTGGGGAGATTAGTTTGATGTACACTCAGGGAAGAGGAAGGAGGGTTCATCTTGTTTTGCTTGCTCCATCGTTTGAAGTAGTTGATAATATAAATTCTTATTTAGATAGCAAGGGCAGAAGAGACTATGACGGAAGGCCGATATTTAAGATTTCATGCGAGCAGTTTGTTAAAGATATGAAAGAAATCTCCCCAGAAATTGAAGTGATACCGGCTCATTGCTTATTGCCAGATTCTCTTGTTCATTTAGAAAATGGGGTGAAAAAGATAAAAGAGATTAAGAAAGGAGATAAAGTTTTAACCCATGCAGGAGTTTTCAGAAGAGTTAATGGAGTATTAGCTAGACCCTACTCCGGTAAAATGATTAAGGTTATTCCGTGGTATTTTAAAGAAGGTTTAGAAACAACGCTAGAACATCCTTTTTATGCTATTAAAAGCTTTAAAAAGTGTCCTTCTACAAAAGGATTGTGTAAGCCACAATGTTCTGCAGAGAAATTATGCAAAAAAAAGAGATATACTGCCTACAAAAAAGAGTGGGTTCAGGCAAAGGAGATAGAGATTGGAGATTTTTTAGTTTATCCTAGGCAAAAAAAGGAGGAAGACATACGGGAGATAGATATCTCAAATTACCTTGATAATTTTAAGGAGATTAATGGAGAATTTATTCTCCCAAAGGATGCTAGAAATCATACCGGTAAGATTAGAAATAAAATAAAGATAGATGAAAGATTTTGCAGGCTTATTGGATATTTTTTATCAGAAGGATATCTAATTACAGAGATAGGTGTGGGATTTAGTTTTAATGCAAAAGAAAAAGAGTATACCTCTGAGGTAATTTCAACAATTAAGGATTATTTTGGATTTGATGTTACTAAAGTTGATTCTAGACGCGAGAATCAGGCAGATTTAATCTTTTCCTCTAAACTCTTAAACTCTTTTTTTAGGAATTTTTATACTGGAGAGAGAATCGGGGCAAACAACAAGTGCCTTCTAAAAGAGTTTAATCTTTTACCTAAAAATAAGTTAGCTGAAATTTTTAGAGGGTGGTGGAGAGGAGATACGGGATATACTGTTTCAAGACAATTAGCTAATCAGATGAAAATAATTTGTTTAAAGCTAGGAATTATACCTTCTATCCACATAGATAAAGCGGAGAGTCACAAACAAAGAGGAAAACATTTTATTAATGGTAGAGAAATAATTGCTAAGAATGATTTAATTGTTTTTTCTAATTTATCCTTTTTTGAAGAAAATTATGGGATGTTAAAGGAAAGTTGTTTTAAAAAATCAATTAATAAAATGAACAGGAAGCATGGTTGGATTGATGAGAATTATGCTTATTTACCTGTAAGAAAAATTGAAACTAAAGATTACTCTGGAGAAGTTTACAATCTGGAAGTAGAGGGGGATAATTCATATGTTTCCGAGTTTGCATGTGTCCATAATTGTTGGACGCCTTATTTTGGTGTTTTTGGGAGCAAGAGTGGTTTTGATTCTTTAAAAGAAGCTTTTGGCTCGCAATATGGGAACATACATGCAATTGAGACTGGAATTAGCTCTGATCCTGAGATGAACTGGCATATTTCTGAGTTAAATAACAAGGCAATAGTTAGTTTTTCTGATTCACATAGTTTCTGGCCGTGGAGAATCGGGAGAGAGGCAACTATATTCGAAAAAGCAGATTCTTATCAAGATATTGTCTCTGCAATAATAGAGAATAAGATTCTTGGAACTGTTGAGACTGACCCAAATTATGGGATATATCATTATGATGGGCATGCTGACTGCAATTTTTCTTCCAGCCCTGAAGAAACCAGGAAGTTGAGGGGATTGTGTCCTGTTTGCGGCAAGCTGCTTACTGTGGGTGTTGAGAATAGAGTTCAGGAGCTGACTAATCAGGAGATTAGTGAGAACAAGAGTAAAAAACATTATTATAAGATGCTGCCTTTGCACGAGTTAATTGCACTTGCAAAAGCGAGCACACTTGCTTCTAAAAAAACTTGGGCTGTTTATAACAATTTAATTGAGAAGTTTGGGAATGAGTTTAATATTTTATTATATGCTCCAGAGATTGAATTAAGGAAATCACTTTCTGAAGACAATTTGCTTGTTGAGTTGATTATGGATAACAGAGTTGGAAATATTCGCGTTCAACCCGGCTTCGACGGGCAGTACGGTATTCCATTATTAAAAGAAAGACAATCTAAACTGATTTAACATTAGCATAAAGTATATATCTTGCTTTTTCTTTATCGAGCTTAAGAATATTTTTTCCATTTTCGGTTATTCCCCAATTACCTTCTTTTGTTTTTTCTATCAATTCTTTGTTCTTTAAGCTCGAAATTAGTTTAAATGTAGCAGAGCTAACTATACCAATATATTTTTCTATTTCACTATATCTTCTATTATTTTGTTCAAGAAATTTTAAAACTTTCAGCTGACTTATTCCATAATTATTTATTTTACCACTTTTAATAAGACTTGAAGGATTATTCATAAAATCTTCTGCCTCTTTTTTATTTTTAATGAAGTAAGTAGTTATATTTTTCCATATTTTTTTATTAACCAACCCTTTTTTAATTAACCATCTAAGATGATTTCCCAATGAAGATTTTGAATAATTTAACTTTAATATTAGCTCTATATTTCTTTCTGGCCCATTTAATAATTCTTTTATTATTTTTATTTTAACTTCACCAGGTAGCTTATATTTCCATCCTCTTCTCTGATTTTTTTCAGCAAGTTCTATAAGACTTTGCTTTTTTTTAATAGGTAAATCTCCCAAATCTTCTTTAATTTGCTTGAGACTTTTTGAGAGAATATTAAATCTAAAAATGGGCCCTTTAGATTCCCATGTTTTTCCAGATTCATAACCTAACTTTTTGCATATTTGCTTTAAATCTTCTAAAAATCTCCTATTACAAGAATCTATTCTTATATTGCCACCATCTATAGTTCCTTCATCAATTATTGCTGCCCTAATTATTGCTATTAATTTTCTTCTTTCTCCTTTAAAGAATTCTTCAGGGACTCTACATCTTTTGCTGTTAAAATCAACATTAAAATATCTTTTTAAGATTAGAGCAATAACTGTTGGAAAATGTACATGGTCTTTATATATTTTATAATCTATTTCACCAAAACAAGTTTTCAGTTCTTTAACAAATTCTTCTTTTGTTTCTATTGGAACGTTATAATATGCTGCATATCCATTTTCTTTATTATAACAACCATCACACATTATATGAATTAATATTTCTCTTAATTCTGGAGAATCTTTTATAGGTAGAAGTGGACTTTTTATGTATAGTTTTGATTTTTTTGTTCCATAAGCAAAAATATTCCGCTCTAATTCTTCATAGTTTTCTTTACCTAATATTTTTAAAATTGTTTTAAACTTTCCTAATGGGAAAAATTCGCTTCTTTTCTTCCATTGTATAGCTGTTGTTTTACTAATGCCTAATTCTTTAGTTAGAATATCTAACTTTATTTTTGATAAATCTTGCAATATCTCTTTTTTATAATCCTCTTTTAATTTTATATATTTAAATATATCTTTAAACCGATGGTATCTATAGAGTGGTAAATGGTGTTTATGGTGAGGCGCTGCTTCCTGAGACACAGGAGAAATTACTTTAGCTGGACTTTAATGAACTTATAGTGTGCTGAGATAACTGGTTTTTTACAGCATATTTCTTTTAGAGTGTATTTCTTACAGACTGAGCATTTCTTCATCTTCATTTTGAATGTCTGCTGATTTTAAAATCTTACTCATGGAATCTGAGAGGTTTTGAATCGCGTTTCTGTCAGTTTTTCTGGGGTTTTTCTCCTTGAACTTAATAACGTGGTTGGCTGCTGCAATTCCTGCTATTTTCTTGCCTTCTTCTACTTTAAGGTTTTTTATTACGTGTTTCATTACTTGTTCTGAATCTGCATTCGGGTTCTTTTTCAAGAAATCCAGTGCTGAGGATGCTGCTGCAATCATTATCAATCTTACATCTTTTTCTTCTGTCATTTTAAGTGAAAATGAATTATCTATTTAAAGATTGTTGTGAAATTAGCATTTATCACAAGAAAAATCCATCTTATTCTCTTTTGCTTTCTTTTCTATCTCTAACAGAGAGTTAGAAATTTCGTGGTTAGCTTTTTTGAAATCTTGTGCCTTAATTCTTATTGTGAATTTGCCTGCTGCTACGTAGCTTATGCTGCAGTTTCCTTTGCAGGATGACAGGAGTTCCTTTGTCAGTTTTATGCCTTCTGGTTTTTTACTAGAGAGCGAGAAAACCCGCTTTTCTTCTACTTGTTTTTCTTTTTTTTCCTGAAGAATCTTGCAAATTCTTTCGGCATGCTCTTTTGACATAACCTTTTCTAGTTCTTGGACATTTGTCTTGCAGTTATTTAGAAATTCTGAAATGCTTGGATTGATTTCTTTTATCTTTTCTGCTGTTTTTTCTGCTTCTGGACCGAGAACTGATTTAAGGATTCCTTTAGAGTTTCTTTCTTTTTCGTGTCTTTCCAGAACTTCTTTCTTTTCTTTAGGGGTTACTCGCCTTAGTGAGAGGTAGATGTTTATTCCGTCTACTTTGAGAACCTTGCAGACTATTCTTCTTCCAGGACTTACATAATCTCTGATGTTCCTGATTCTTCCAGGGGCTATCTCGCTTGTTATAATTGTTCCCTGTTCGCCTGTCTCTATTTTTACAAATACTGTTGTTCCATCTATCCTTTCTACTGTGCACAGCACAATATCTGATTCTTTTAGGTTAGCCATAGAAAAATGATATTTATAAGGGTTTTAAAACTTTGTATAGGTGTCAATTTTAAAATGTATATGGCATTTACGAAACAGTTAACTTACACTTTAACTGTTTCTATTCAAGCTTTCATAAAGCTTGGCAAACTGGTGCTATAGCATCAAGGGCCTATGGCATTTACGAAACAGTT
>JAHIEM010000016.1 GCA_018901625.1 Nanobdellota archaeon | reverse complement strand
GTGTCTCCATCAATAACTCTTGTTAGATTAACTCTGATAGTTTCATGCACAACATTTCCAGCCATCTCACTAGTCAAGAAACCCAGTAAAATGAAAGTGTTGAATATTAGCAAGAAGGCAAGCATGTTCAGAGTTTTCATAGCAACATCATGGTTCTTCAATTATTACTTTCGCTTTTCCAATAACCTCTTGAGCAAGTGAAAAAAGCTCTTTATACAGATGCTCATCTTTAATTGAAAGACTGGTTCCATATTGGTATTTTTCTCTTATATCTAGGCTTGTATTTTCATCTTCTTTTGAATCAAGCTTTGCGATTTTATCTATCAAAGACTGCTCAAGATTGATTTTCTTGTCTTCAATAAGAGATAAAATAAGCGCAAAGGTGCATTCCTGGTTTCTTGATTCATAGCCAAATTTTGCAGCAATTGCCAGCAAACAATGATACATAGAATAGAAAATAGTGCTTGTGCTTATATCTGAGAAATTGCCTTTCTTGAGATAGTCTGTAGCTTTAAGATAGTGTTCTGCCTTTGTGATATACTCTCTTGCTTTTTCCTTGTTCGTCTTTACAACAATTAACCCCCTATGTTTCTGCCCCTCTTTTAACTCTCTTTCTGCCTTTTGCAGGCACCAATTAACCTTATTTTCTGCCTGACTCATCTTTTTAATACCTCCAGCAGAACATCTTCTCCTAAAACAACAAGCCCTCTTATAGCATTCAAGATTACCTTATCTTCTGATTTTATATTCTTTTTCAGGTCTTCTTTTGCCTGAAAAATAGGATGAATTTTCTTCTGGTTAATGAGATTTATCTCTTCTATGCTCTTCTTAACCTTGGAAAATTTGCCTTTATCTATGACTATCAACACGTCTATGTCTTTAGCACTATCATATTTAGAAATAACAGAGCCAAATAAAATTATCATACTTGCGCTTGTAATCTTTCTTAGTTCATTAATCCATCTCTTAACATAAGGATTAGCGCTTTCATTTTCTCTCTGAAGCAGAAACTTTACATATTGCCCCGAGTAACTTTTGTTTAAATTCAGTTTATAGATTATTGCTCTGCCTATCTTTTTAGAATTAAAAATACCCTCTTTTTCCAGCCTTTTTGCTATCTTTAATGCTCCCATATGGCTTATTCCAAGATGTTTTGACATGCTTCGGGCATTAAACTCCTCCGCAGGATTTTTCAAAACCAACAGGATTGCTTTCATCTCATTATCTGTTATGTCCTTCATTTTCATATATACTCCTAGTTTATACATATAAACTCCTAGTTTATAAACCTTTCTACGCCTTTGCCTATAAACTTAGACACTAAGAAACCTAATAAGATAAACGTGTTGAAAATTAATAAGAAGATAAGAATATTGAGAGTCTTCATGTAACTAGTAAATTTAAGAAATATATAAAACTAATTCCGAAGGTTATTTAAAATCTACTTTTGCTATATTGACATGGGGATCTTTGATAGCAGAGAAGAGCAGGACAGATAGGATGGGGAGAAATGCGGAAGAGAAGAAAGGGAGATAGACGATGGACTCAAGAGGTATGTAGCCGAGACCGCGCATGATTTTAGCGCAACAATTGATTTCAGAGGACCAGAATTTCAAGCCGCAAGAGAAGCTGCGAGAGAAGGAATACCCTATGAACCTCCTCAAAAAAGTTCTGATAGTAAAAGTTCTAAATCAGATAGCCGAACAGAACCAGAGAGTGAAAGTAGGCCTGGTGGAGGTGGCGGGGGAGGAGGAGATAGCTCAGATATTTCAAGCGCAATAGCTGGGCTATTAGGACTAATTTTAGGCATCGGGCTCCCGATATGGGGGTTGGTGAAAGGATGCGAATACATAGACAGCAAGATTCCTGGTACGACTAGCTGGTCGCGGCACCAGACACAAAGTCAGAATAATCTGAATTCTAGTGGAGAAAGGTTGGAAGAGCGAGCGAGAAGTTTTGCCAAGTTTAGCGAGAAAGAAAGATTAGAGAATAATCTTGGTAGGAGCGAGGATCTCTGGAATAATGGAACGGGAGATATCATCAGAGGAAATGAACGTAATGCAGGCTTGGAGAGCATCTCTGAAAATGAAACAGGAGAGATAAAAAATGTCAGGGTCGTTTATGACGCATTTGAAGGAGACACTAAGGGAATAAGATTCTACATCGACTTTACGGCATGGAATGCGGGGGGCAGAACTTTTTTGCCGTGTGTATTTTTTTATGATGAAAATGGGGAGAAACTTAGGGATACTGATAACTCCTTTTGTTCCGCAGATGGGCAGGTCTCTGTTTCTGGAGAGAGACTAACTGCTAATTCCAAGTGGGCAGGTTCAAAATGGAGTGATTATCGGATGTTTATTCCAATTGAGCAAACGGATATTAAAAATCCTGGCAGGTATAATCTTATATTTCAGGTAAATATCTTTGATGTAACAAATTCCGACAATCCAATTCCCGTTGCGAAAAGCGACCAATATGGTTTTAAATACACTATTGAAAGGGAGAAGTAAAGTTATAACATTCTTATATTTATGTGTTTATTTTCCCAGCTAAATTATACACATTTATTATTTATTCCCAATCCAAAAACAGAAAGATTTAAATATAACGAAACATAATGAATCATAACGTAAGATAACTAACATGGTACAGAATATAATAGAAATAGGAGAAAGAGAAGACAGAGTTTTGAATATAGTAAAAGCCAAATTCGGGTTGAAGAATAAGAGCGAGGCAGTTGCGTTTATAGCTCAAACTTATGAAGAGAGTTTTCTTGAGCCAGAATTAAGACCTGAATACCTAGAAAAACTTCAGAAAATAAGAAAAGAAGGGCATAGCGAAACCTTTAAATCAATAGAAGAGTTAAGAAGAAAAATAGAAAAGAGGTAAGATGCCATATAGTTACAAAACAAGCAAGAACTTAGACAGAATTCTGGAAAAGCTTCTGAGAAAAGACAAATCAACTTACGAGCAAGTTATGAAAAAAATTGAAGAAGTCATAAACTCACAGAATGTTGAGCATTATAAAAATCTGAAATACAACATGAAAGAATGTAAGCGGGTTCATATTGGTTCGTTTGTTTTAGTGTTTAAATTTAATAAGCCAATCAATTTAATTGAATTTGATGATTTTGAGCATCATGATAACATTTACGCCAAGAAATAGCATTTATAGTTCATTCTAACATCTTAGTATTTATTCCCAATAAACGGCAATGTTGGCTAATATTTCCAATTTCATAAATGATGGTGTCGCCATCGATTACCCTGCTGACATTAACTGTAACTCTATCATAGGTCACATTGCCAGTAATCGTCGAGGAAAGGTATCCTAGCAATATGAAAGTGTTGAAGATTAACAGAAAAATGAGGATGTTGAGAGCTTTCATAATAAAAATTAAAGTAAGAATATATAACTATTTTATTAATAATTTAAGAGTAGTTACAAAAAGAAAGATTTATAAGTAAGTACCTCTCTGTTGAAAGATGGCATCAGGAATTGAAAATAAAGTTACCTTCTCGGAAACTAATGAAATAAAAATGAGGTCTCTTCTTAATGAAATGGGTTATGGCGCTGTAATAAAAATGCCCAGCTATCACCGTTCCTATTCCCCTTCCGACTTTCCAGAAGAAGTAGAAATACTAACGGGAAGTGAACCACAAAGTGTATTGTTTGGAATCATAAGAAAAAGAAGAGATTACATCGGACGATTATTGACAGGTCTAGAAGGTGGTGCTGATGGTTTGTGTCATTCTATGTCGGCTTGCACTCTTGAAATTTATGGAAGGCAATATACCCCAGAATTAAAAAATCTTGCAGTAGAGATAACAAAGATTTTGGATGTAAAGGTATCTGTACGATTAGTTACCGAGGAACCCTTGAAAGAGAGTCTTCCTTTTAGATAAAAGTTGTTTGCTCATTAAGAAATAGCGTGTTTATTTTTCCAACTATCTTATACACCTTTATCGTTTATTCCAAAATCTTCCCATCAACTTCAGGCATGCATAAACCTTAAAAACTTGAAGAATATAGGTTAATTATGAACAAAAATGAAGAGATAGAGGCCATAAAGCTCAAAATAATGCCCATACTAAAAGAGTATAAGGTAACTAAAGCAGGCATTTTTGGCAGTTATGCCAGAGGAGAGCAAAAGAAAAAGAGCGATGTGGACATACTCATAAAAATAGGTGATGATGCCGGCTTTCTTACACTTGCAGGTCTTAAATTAGACCTTCAAAAAGTGATTAACAAAAAGGTAGACCTCGTAGAATATGAAAATATAAGAAAGGAAATTCGGGATAACATATTAAATGATGAGATATGTATTCTACAATGAAACGTGACTATAAGCTATATCTTAACGATATAAAAGAAAGCATTTTTCGGATAGATGAGTACTTGAGGAATGTTTCTGAACAGGAATTTATGAAAGATAAAAAGCTACAGGATGCAGTTATAAGAAGAATTGAGATAATCGGCGAAGCAAGCAGAAATATTCCAAGATCTTTAAAGGAAAAGAATATGCAAGTTCCATGGGCAAAAATGGAGCAGTACAGAGATTTTATTGTCCATTCTTACTTTGAGGCAAGTTTAAGAAGAATCTGGACCACTTCAACAACAGACCTTGAGATAGTCAAAGAAGCCATGAAGAACATCACTCTGGTTTAAGCGTGTTTATAAAAAGAAGAAAGTTATACACCTTTATTGTTTATCCCCAATAATCTCACTCTTCCATATATCTACATATCTCTGAAGTATAATAATTTTTTTAAACTCACAAAAACTCGCAAGAGCATGGCCAAACAAAAACAAATGACTCTTGAAAGCATAACAACAGTAAGATTTCCTCATTCAATAATTGCTGAAGAAGTTAGTGAGCTAATGAAGTATATCTCAAGTAAATCAGGGTGCAATGCAAGATACACAGAAGAAGTAGTTCACGTAATCGAAGCAGGTGGGCGGGTTAGTGAAATGAATGAGGTTACCTCGATTCGAGGGTATATCTCTGCAATAAACTTGGGGGTGCCTATCATGCCATTTTCCCTTGAGAGAAAACTTTACGATGAAGGCTCAAGATATTCAGGATTAAGATTTCAGACATCTCCTGGCTATGAACTCCAAGAGTTACCTCCTCAAGAAACCTCCTTAATGGATACTATCAGAATAGTAATCGGAAACTATTTTACAAGATGCCAAACACAACCAAATTCTGAATACACACAGTCCGAAAAGTAAATAATGTCCGATAACTGTCCGAATAGCTTAACCAAACATTTATAAGTTATATCTCTTCATTTATGATAATGGAAAATGGATTATATAACAAATTTAGGGACTTTTTAACTGAAATTGACTCAGAAAAAATAGAATCTACATGGATGCATCAAAGCTCTATTTTTAGAGATTTTTGGGAAAATAGAATTATGAAGGAGAATTTTCTTCCTCTAACAGATTCTGAGATAGATGAAATTGTATTAATATTAGATAAGAATGCTAAAGGGAGTACTAAAGATACTATTGCTGTGGCAAGGGTTTTGATTCCACAAGGAGTATGGAGGAGGTTGTTTAAAGAAATCCAAAGCAAGAAGGAATTAAAACAAATACTTTACGAGATTCTTCTTGAAAAAGATAAACAAAGGCAAATAGAGTTGATTGATAAACTCTATAGATTTAATGAAGGTAAAAAAAATAGTTTAACTGGAAAAAGTGGAAATGCGATTAATACAATGTTGTTTGCATTCAGTCCAGAAGAGTATTTACCAATAGTTTCTCTTAATGATAGAAAAAAGATAATAGAACATTTTGATATAGATTGTTCAATTGATTTTGAAAATGATTCTTCTGGCAAAAAGATTATAGAGAGTAATAAAATTATTTTAGATGGTTTCAAAAAATATAATATTGATACGAAACCGTATATCCTTTCAGATTTTCTTTATAAAAAATTAAGAAGTGAGTGGAAATTAATTGATGAATCAATTTCTGAAATTCCTGAAGAAGAAAAGGAACAAGAATATTTAGGAACCCAGTCAAATTTTTCTATGGAAAAAGAACTTGAGAATTTTATAATCACTAATTGGGATAGAACAGGTCTTTCTAAGGAATATGAGTTAATAGAAGAAGAGGGAGAAATGAAAAGCCAGCAATACAATATAGATACAGGAGATTTTATTGATATACTCGTTTATCTTGG
>JAHIEM010000124.1 GCA_018901625.1 Nanobdellota archaeon | reverse complement strand
AATGGAGCAGACATTTTACAATTTGCTGCTTTTCATTTTATATTTTGAATTGTGAAATGGAGCAGACATCTTCTTTCCAACTAGTCAATAACACAGTAGTTCAGCATAACGCTCTTTATTGCTGCTGCAACTTTTTCCCTATTTGCCCCCCCTTTTAATACAACCCCAGAATACTTAATCTCCTGATTCACATAAATCTGAACTTCAACATTTTCTGAGAGAGAATTTCGTACAAGAATCTCATCAAGTCCATTATCAAAGCTGGCCTTCTGCTCACTAGAAAGATAAACCTCAGATTCCACCCATCCAGAATAAAAAACATAACTTGACTCCCCAGTAGACTTCTTAAAATTTATACTCGGACAAACCTTATTAGCCTTTTGCCCCCCAAACCTCTTTTTATAAGAATAAACAGCAGAATATCTTTCAACATCTCCAACTTTTTCGCTTTCAGAAAGAGTAATAGAGATATCTACTCCAAAACTAGTCTTTCCCTGGAAAATATTCTCAGGAACAAGTTGTTTTTCTGCCTGCTCAAGTTCCTCAGGAAGATACTTCCCATTCACTTTGTATTTAACTAACTCTGCTTTGAACTTGCTGATAAAATCATTTTTGTCAGAAGACACTCCAACACTATCAACAATTTCTTGGATATAAAAATTAATTACCAGCTCTCTTGCATAAATATCTCCAACTGAATGAGAGACTACAAAAACATCATCAAAAGACTTCTTTCTAGTGTTAAAAGAATACAGAGAGTAAACACACAATATCAACACCCCAAATACTAGCAAAACTATTGCAATAGACATCCCTGCTTTTTTCTTCTTTAAGCACATTCTTTCAAAATCCTGAATTTTAGTTCAATAATCTGGTTCCTGTATGGCATTCTCAAAATAACTGGCAAAGCCCAATCTGCCATTCTTGAAGATTTTGCATCAAAAACATCGCCTCCAAGTGCTCCCTCATTGCTAAATGAGTGGTAGCTCTCTCCCGCAGTGATTATTCCTTGCGGAACTTTTAACATATACTTCTTGCAGATCGAGCCTAAAATCTTTCTTGCATCATTAATTAGTTTCATATCATTTTCTATCACATTATTATCTGTGTAAAAAGTCGAACTGATTAGGTTGTCCTTCCTATACTCTTCAGAAAGCTTGTTAATATCCCCTAAAACTTCAATAGGTGTCTTTCCAGACATCAGTTTTTTATCAAAATAAACATCAACTGATTCAGAAATTATCTTCTTCATGCTCTTCTTATCAACTTCCGTAGTTAATACTTTAAGCAAAAGAGAAGCAGGAATAGGATTTTCATTTAAATCCCCGAGAGTATAATAAAAATCAACATCATGCTTGTCAGACACACTCTTGCCAGAATCAAACCAATTTGAAATCAGACTCTTCCCAGCTATTGCAAATGCAAATAAAAGAAATATTGCAAGAATAAAAAGTAAGACAAATATTGCATAAATCCAAGTCAAAGTCGAGCTTACTGATGCTCTCTTTCCAAATCTCATTATAACTTCCCCCCAACCTGATTAGACCCAGTTAAAACCTCAAGTATATATCCCTCACCTGCATATAGGGCATATGCTCTTGTTTTCTCGCATTTAGGCATAGAATCTCCAGGCAGGAAACAATTAATCTCAAACTCTCTGTTTCCCCCAGATATACTCCAAATATACCTCTTTTCTGAAGAGCTATAAACAGACACATTAAAATAAAACAACCCATTATCTGAAATTATCTTCTTATCTAAACCGCAATTAGCAAAAACATCAGAATCTTGAAATAATTCAGGTTTAATATTTCCAGAATCAATAAAACAAGAAAGAATTTTATTTCCAAGACTCTCAGACTCATAACCCCTCGAATCAATAGAAGATAAATAAAAAACACCAACAGCTACAACAATCGCAATCCCAACTAGAAACCATACAAAAAACATCCAGGGTGTAAGCCACCTCTCTTCTGCCTTTTTATTTATTTTTCTCATTTTAACTCACATAAATCTCTAATTTTTCTTCATTTTAATAATCTTCAGATTTTAAAATACTGAAAAATTTATTTTTCATTAGTTTATATAAATATTTAATTTTTCTTCATACCTATTCTCAAGAATCTTAATATTGGCGCTGCTAAAATATTTTGTTCTATACCCCTCCCCAGAATTCTGCAGTCTAACCTCAACAACATTATTTTCACTGTCAAGTATAATCATTCTCTCAAATCTCTTCTCTTTTCTTGCAACTTCATAAATCTTGCTCAAGTCTAGAGTAATATTCGTTCCTGGCTTAGCTCCATCAAGAATTAGTGCAATCTGTTTAGAATATGCCTGTTCATAGATTCTCGCCTTGCTCCCAGAAATATAAACAAATGCGAACATCACTGAAAAAAATAAGACATTTAAAAGAATAAAAATTATAACAGAGCTTAAAAAATCAGTGCTCCCTGCCTTTCTCAATCCCCTCTTTCTCATCAATCAATAAGCAAATTTCAGGTTATAAATATTACTTAATTCCAAATCTCCTAAATTTGATTATTAAGTTAATTTTCTAATCAAAAAGCAGTCAATTTTTATTCTTATTACAATAACCTCCGCCATTCAATTGCTAATAACCTTCTTTCTATAATAAGATAATTTCTTTCTATCAATCAAGCCCACTGAAAATTCGTGCATTTAATATCACTCAAATCTTTAAGATTGTAAGGGACAATAAACGGTGCAGTATAATTGTAATCCTTATCAGGAGAAGTGTAATAAAACATGGCTCCCCCTGCAGCTCCAGAGATAGTCAGCAATCCCACCCCAACAGGAGCCCCAATTCCACTAAGGATAGCAATAGTTCCCACAGCAGCTGCGCCAGCAGCTATCCAGCTCCCAATTGTTCCACTTTTAGCCATAGCTCCGATAATCACAAACCCTCCAGGCTGTTTTATGTTTATATTCCAGTCTTCAAGTTTAAAGCTAGGATTGCTCTTTCTGTATTCCTCAAAAATCTGCAGCGAGTACTCATAACTAGAAAACCCAGGATAAACAGCCTCAAGATAAGACATTCCATTAGAATCCTTAATAGAGTACATTGTTCTGTAAAAATCATAATAATTAATTTTATTCAGCTTCTCCTTAGCCTCGCTGTCAAACGCAATCCTTGCGCAAGGCAGGCAGTATTTCTCTCCAGAAAACTTATTAGGCAAAAAATTAAGTTTTCCTGCCCCAAGCAGAGAGTTGCAGTCATAAAGCGCATTTGCAATTGCAATCTTAACATCATTCTCATTCTTAATAGAAATCTTAGTAATTCTGTCTTCCTTAGTTGAAGGCCCAAAATCCTCGCAATCCTTCCCAGACATGCTCAGGCAGATTTTCTCTGTCCCGCACTTATCCAAAGAGATTAGCTTATCTCCAAGATTAATATACTTAAAATTAACAGAACTCCTCATTACAATCTGCTCATGACAAGCCTCTTTATCAATTCCAGAATTCCAGGGATAGGAAAGAATAAAAATTAAGACAATTGCAAAACCCAATATCAGCAAGATTAGAAAAATCAGCTGGCTCGTGGTTATCTCCCCTTTTTTTGTCTTCATGTTTACAGTTTGTTTCATTTAGTTAAATACTTTACTAAAACAGTCCCTGCAATTAAAACAATAATGAAAAATGCAATCCAGATAATATACTTTACCAGTTGTTTCAATTCAGCTTTTTTATTCATTTTTAGATATCTTTATTATGCTTCCTTGTTTTGTAAGATTTAATTCTGTAACCTCTTTAAACTGAATAATTCCTTCATAAGTCCTAGTAAAAAAAGAGCCGCTTGAAACAATGCCAGATGGTGGGCTCACAACAGTCTCAATAAACTTGCTATCAATAACTATCTCCTCTTTAAAACCCCTGCAGGCAAACTTCCCGTCGCATTTAATCTCCTCGCAAACGCACAAACAGCTTGTAAATCTTCCCACACACTGATTGACTGGATGTCCCTCTTTTGAGATATTAAAGCTCTTCATATACCACCCCTCTGGCGGAAAACCCAAATAAGTCATCTCATTTAGATTAGAGCTTTTAAATGCATTAATCTTGCTCTCCAACTCCCTAACAAAAGAAACTGCCTTCTTCTCAGCTGCATCCCCGTTAATAGAATCATAAATCTTATACCCCAGATACATCAGGAAGCCTATGCATATCACAGCAATTAGAATCTTTATAACAGTCTCTGCTGTAAGTTCAAAACCTTTTTTATTCATCTTCCAGTTTATTCTCATCCTTACTTGCTCGAGCATATTTTAATTAAATCTTCTTTTATATTCTTTCTATTAATCATATCCTGCCATTCTTTGCTGCTAGAGCATACAGCTTTTTCATCTCCTGCCCCGCAACTAGCGCTAGCGCTAAATATTCCCAAGGGTTTCCATTCCAGACTGCTCCCAATAGGGTCATAGCTATAAATCCTGCTTCGCGGGCTTATCGCATATACATACTTGCTCTCTGCAGGCTGATACTTAAGAAACCCCTCATCTAAATCAAATAAGAAACCCTTTGAATAAAACACCCTGACAAATGCATCATACAAATTTCGTTTCCATGCATCCATCTCACTTTCAGATACATCTCTCCATGAACTCCCAGATACATCCCACATAAGAAGATTTGTATTCTCTTTAGTCTTGCCATATGCAAAAGAACCTATCCCCTCTAATCCTGCTTGTAAAACCCCATAATCCAAATCAGAAACCTTTTTTTCTACAAAATAAACCTTTCTTCCAGTCTTGCCATTATGCTCAAAATCAAGTGTTAAGCTGTTTTTAGCGCCATACATCTTCTCAGCAATCTCCCTCAACTTTATCATATCACTCGTAGCAACACCAGAATCAATATCCTCCCAAGCCCCAGTATCCTTAAAAATTAACTTCCCCTTATGCAATCCATAATACCCATCTTTAGACTTTCCATCTGCGCCTTTCGAAGTATCAATCTTATTCTGCTCACTAACATACCCTAAAACAATACATCTTGCCTCGCCATCATCAAGCAGAACTTTCACATCTCCAGAAGCATAGTGCCTTATATTTCCAATAACAACCAAATCAGTATTAACACCTGTCTGATTTAACCCAGGCAAGTTTTTCAGATAATCAATCAGCCCGAATTTCCAGGCTGCAAAAGCAACAATAACTATAACAAGAACAACTAAAATAAGAATAATCATCTTATTCAAAGGAAGCCCCGCATCAGCTCTTTTATTCATTTTTTAAACCTGAACAAATTTTTAATAAATTCCAGAGCGCCAGTCCCCTTGCCTCTTAAAATAACAATTCCAATAAAAGCAATAACTAGTACAATAAAAGCAATAATCCACCAAGCAAGCATCTCTAACTCCATCCCTTTCTTGCCTCTTTTCATCATGAACATATAAAAAAACCCAAGTTAATAAAGCTAACGCTGGTTCCTAATACGAATATCTATAAGTATTACTAAGTAAAATAAAAAATAAAAAATAAAATTAGCTCCAGATGCATCCCTGCTGTGCAACACACTTGCCAGGTTTCTCAGATTCGACTATTCCTAAATCTAGTTTATCACATGCAACAGCAACATCACCAGCAATAATGAGCTCACACTTTGCAGGAACATTGTTAGCAGCAGTAGTGAACTTACATACAGCAGTAGTTCCATCAGCATTCATAATTTTTTGTCCAGTGCAAATTAATTGTTTTTTTGATTCATCAGTTCCTAATTCAAGTTCTGCACATTTCTTAGCATTTCCCTGACAACTGACACTTCCAGCACAAGTCACTGCTCCACACGACTCAAGTCCAACTACCGGGTAATTCTTGGAAAGTTCTTCACAAGTCTTGCCTGAAATCTTAGTTTTATCCTGGAGAATCACGTCTCTTTTAAGGCTGCAGTAATCATAATTAGCATTAGTAGTGCACGCATAAATACAAGCCTGTTTAATAGAGTCAACATTGCTCCCGCCTCCAAAGTAAACAGTTATCTTGCTCCATAAATTACTCCAGCCCATTCCAAATCCTAAAGCAACTACAACAAGAACAATTACTGCAAGAACTATAATAACAAGAGTGCCAATAGTCATCTCTGCCGCGCGTTTATTCAATTTTCTCATTCTTCACCTCCTTTCATTCCTCTATATAATTGCTATTCTCAACAAACAGAGATTTATAAACATTTCCCAAGATTAACATTTAAAGTGAATCTCTACAAATAACATTTAATCGAACAACCAAGATTCGTCATCATTATATCCAGATAATTTAAGTTATAATCCATGCAGGTTTAATATGTTTTCTCAAATGTCCTACCCCCCAATCCCCCCCAGAGCAATCCCAACAAGCAGTGATAAAGCTAAAATAGCAATAAAACTAGTAATAAGATACAAAAGCCCAGCAGCAACAAGATTCTTCCCAGTCTCACTAGTATTCTTCAGCTTATCTTCCCCAGAATCAACTGTAACAAGTGTCTTAGTCATAATAAAAACAATCTCAATAATATAAATCCCAATAGCTAACTGCAAGAAATAAGGGGGAATCATGGTCTCAATATTAAATATGCTTAATATCTCTGAAAAATTACCCATTCCCATAGCCTCCTCCCCCCCAGTAGGAGCAAGCCCAGACAGCTTATTCAAAATAAAAACAATCATGCTCCCCAAACCAACAACAATACCCGCAAGCAACGGAGCTAAGAAAGTCATATTGCTCTTCATATCACTGACAACCTCGGCAAGCAAATCTCTCAGCCTTTCATTAATCTTATGAATATTTTTAACATATTCTGAAATACTCATCAAGCTCCTGGCAGCAACCTGCAAACCTTTTTTAACACTCTCTATAAGTATCTTCATTGAAGTTGAAATAAGAGCAGAGGGATAGTAAGTTATAGCCCCTCTTCTAGGATTAAAAATAGCCTGCTCTAAACTCATTCCAAGACTCTGCAGATTAATATTAACAGTCTTGAAGAAATTCTCAGTTACTAATCCTCGTGAACTCTCAGCAACTCTGGAAAAAGCAATCTCAGCAGGCATCCCATCACCAAGCCTGTTGCCTAATTGAAATAAAGAGCCGGCAAACTCCTGCTCAAGTTGTTTGCTCTGTTCCCGCGTTTTTATCAGCTCCCTGGTTTTAAACTTAAACGCAATTGCAAAAAACATTGCAATACTCACAGGAATAAGCAGAGAAAGCAGAACAGCAAGCAGCCCAAAAGGCCCGACAGTCTTCCCCCCAGACTTCTTAAAATCAAAAATATAATTATTCCCTAAAACACCAATTCCAAGCTCGGAAAAAGTATAATCACTCTTCAAATTTAAAATAGGATTCTGGCTAAAATCAGAATGAATATCATGCATTAAACCCGGAATCTGAAATATAAACGGTAGAGTTCCCAGTAACAAGATAGGAAAACAAATCAAAAAAGCAGTGAGATAAGGTTTCTTGCTCTTATACTGGGCATATAAAGGCGAGAGCTCTAAAACCTCTGCCTCCCCATAGCCCCCTGGCCTCTTCAGCATAATCTCATTAGTCATATAAAACACAAAAAAAGGAATTATCAAATTAAATAATAAGAAAACATGATACCACTGAATCATTCCAGAAAGCAAAGTAGAAGCAAGAGGCAATAAAGCCAACCCTAAAGTAGGCAGAACAATTCCAAGCATGTAAAGATTAGTCAGCGGGCTCCTGATATCATGAGTATATTTCAGCATCTTCTCATAAACCCCGTCAAGAATAGTCTGCAAAGCCCGCTCTAATGTAGCAATTCTCCTCTCCTCACTGGATTCATACAATGAACTTTCAATCAGATGAAATGCCTCTATAAACTCAATAGAATAACCTCTCCAGGTTTCAAGATAAGAATCTAATGAATCTTTGATATTGCTGTATCTCCCAGTCTCAACATCCCAGAATATTTTCTTGAAATCAAGAGCTAAAGGGGGCTGCAAATGCTGAGAAGCAAAAGAAACAGCTCTTTCAAGATTGCTGGTATGTTTCATATAAGCAACAATATACAAAATGCACGGAACCATCTGGCTCGATGCTTTCAGTCTCCACGAATTAGCCATTCTCGAAGGCATCGAATAAACATAATAAAACAAGAACATGCTAGTAATCAAAACAAGAAACAGGAAAAGAAATGGAAACTCTTCAGTTATCAGGAAAATTGCAACAGAAACTAAAACACCCACAAAAAAAGTTACAAGCAAGGAAGAAATAGCCAGCCCCACAGCCTGGCTAGGACTAATGTCTAAATGAGCAATATCAATATACTTCTGAACCTTCTCCTCATCTTTCTTAGCAAGTTTCAGGGCAAGAAAGCTTCCAAGACCCTTGCACCATCTCTCATATCTTGAAAGATTGGGCATCATGTCTTCTTTAAACTGCGCAAACTCTCTTGAAAAATTCCCAGATTCTATCTTCTCAGTAGCAATCTCATTCTCAATCTTTCTTCCGTATTTTCTCAAGACATCTTCAGCGCTAACCATCTTTCTTCTTCACCTCTCTTTTCAGTTTTTCATAAACCGCGATATCAATAAACTGCTTTTTATTAGCATATTTTAATCTGTTTTCAGGTTTATTAATATGCTGTTCAACTTCCTTCAACAACTGAACATCTATCTTTACAACACCAACTTTATTCGCCATCAATAACAATAAAAACTGGAATTTATAAAGTTACCTATAGTAACTGCTAGTAACTTTTGTCCGATTTTACAAACAAACAGTAAACTGCTGGTTAAAATCAGCACCCAGAATAATCACTTAAAGAAGGCCAGTTATTGTCAGAACAAGCCTGAACAGTTGTAAATTTATTTCCAGAGCCTGAATTATTTCCAGAGCCTGAAATTACTGATGAAGCAGACTGGCAATACACATCTTTTTGAGTGTTATCACAAGCAGTGCTGGACTGGACCACGAGATTATTTGAATTTAAGCCAAGATAGATTCCAATACGATTATTTGAATTTGCAGTTATGTTTGTTAGAGTATTGTTGTTTGAAATCCAGGATATTAAGATTCCATAATAATTTGAATTTGCTGTTATGTTTGTTAATTGGTTGTTGTTTGAGCTT
>JAHIEM010000123.1 GCA_018901625.1 Nanobdellota archaeon | reverse complement strand
TGCTCAGAATCTCACGATTCTGACAGGTGCGGTTTGTTTTGGGTTTTCTGGACCTCAAACTCGTTAGAGTTTGATGGCAGTCAGAGTTCAGTGAACTCTGATGTGCTCAGAAAAGGACAGTTGTTCACAACTGTCTGCACATTGAAGTGTGCAGTTTACTTTTCTGACATTAAGATAAATTAGTTGTTCACATATGCTGCCTTATCAGAGAAACTATTTCTTAATCTTGCCTATTCTCATCTCGAGATACAAATTCTTAAGCAAAAGAGAAGAAGCCAACCCCATCAGCACAAACATAAATGAGAAAACCACAATCACCAGAGATATGATAAAAAAGAGAGACAAAACAAAGGCAGCACCCCCCAAAAGAACTGATAAAAAGATAAGTCCAAAAAACAAGAGAGAAATAAGCTGCATAACTAGAGAGAATACAAAAGAGACTGCCCACACAACAAGCGAGATAATCATGATATATCCTAAAGTTTTCCACCACCTGCCTCTAACAATCAAGCTGCTCCGCCTCATAGCCTCCACAATTCCAGTATTTTCCCTAAATAAGACAAATGGAGAGAAATATAACCTGACTATTAGATAAAAATAGAGAATAAAAAATAAGAAAAACAGCAAAACCTCTATCAGGATAGCAAGAACCAAAACCCCGTTAAAAATCAGGAAACTTACAACCCCCAGCAAAATAAACCCCAGAGAGACTCCAAAGAATATTAGAATCAATAAAAATATCAGCCCAAGCAGTTTCCAGAAATAGCAAGATGCGCCCCCTACTGCCTGTTTCAGAGTCATCCTTCCCTTATCATTATAAACAGATATAAACAAAATCATAAGCTGGCTTATGTAAAAAATAAGTCCAAAAACAATTGCTAAAACAAAGATTATAATCACAAATGCAACAGCCCAAACACCAATACTGCCAGTTTCATTTACAACATTTCCAGTAAAAGGAATAAAACTCCCGAAAGCAGGAGTTAGTGCTCCATTAGCATCAGAAATCTCGCTGCCAATACTGGCAAAAGCTGCGCCAAAGAAGATGCTCGCAACAAGCAGGAGTATCAGCATGGGAAGAATGCAAAACCACCAAGAAATTTTCAAAGATAACTTAAGATTCTTCCTGAACTCGTGCCACGATTTTGAGAATATTGTTTCTAGCCCCATTTAAATAATCAAAGCACTCTGCTATTTAAAACTAATGATTAAAGGCTAGAAAAGCTTGCCTTTCTTAAATAACAAGAAAAGAATTGCCCAAATCATCAGAACAATACCGCCCAAAAACCATAAGATTTGTGGGGCATATTGAAACGGAAGAGAGATATTCATCCCATAAATACTCGAAATAAGGGTGGGAATTGTTAAAAATACAGTAAAAATAGTAAGAACAGTGATAGTTTTATTTATCCTGTTAGAAAGCGCCACAGAATAATAATCCCTCATGTTAGAGATTGTTTTTAATGCAGATTTCGAGGTATTAAAAGTCTGGCTCAAATCAATAATCAGGTCTTCAATAAAATCTTTTTCTACTTCTCCGAATCTGAGAGATTTTATCTTCAGTATCTTATTATGCATATCTATCAGAGGGGCAAAAGAGGATAAGTAATCATTTAAAGTATCTTCCTGAGAGACTAAGCTTAGTAAATCCTTATCATGGAGACCAAGTAAGTTTCTCTTCTCACGTTTAACCTGCTTCAATAATTTTCTAACTTCGAAACTAAACTGCCTTGAAACATAAAAGAGAGTGTGCATTACAAACCTGCTCGCCCTGCTAGTTGTAAAGCTCTTAGAATCCAACAGTTTATTAAAAATCTCTAAATCTTCTTTTGAAACAGTAATAACATTATTTTTAGAAACAATCAAGAGAAATGATGAAGTGGATTCATTGAGTATATTAGATGTAGGTGCCCTAAGAAAAATATATAGTGCGCCATTATCTTCCTCTAGTCTCGGAGTTTCATACAAATCCAACCCATCCATCAACTGACTTTTATCTAACCCCAATTGATTCACTAAAAACTTAATGTCTTTCTCTGTCGGGTCAACAACTTTTATCCAAGAAGAAGGAATTAAACTCTTAGATTTAATCACATCCCTGTCACCCCCATTTTTCTTGTAATACTCAATCATGTGTATGATAGAATAGCTTTACTTTTAAAGTTTCTTGTTAGCATATGTCGCATTAAGAGAATCTCTCACAGCATTTTTTTTCATTGTACAACGCGTTCTGCTCTCGCACCCGCCATTAATCAAGAGTAAATTTTCATTGTCGGCTGCGTTCGCCCTTCGGGCTCACAATAATAAGCGGAATTTTTTAGTGAGGGAGAGCGCGAGAGGGAGTTTTGGACGAGGAGATTTCACGAGAGAAAAATAAAATCACCTCAACGAGCAAAAGTCCGAGAAGGGGAAAACCTTTTTAAGAGACTAAATTTGTTAGATTAACGAGTAAAAAGAAATTCTAAATCTATTCAATCTTTTTTTAATAGTTCCTCGACTTGTTTAAGAATCTTTCTTTGTGGATTATCTTCTGTAATCCCCTGTTCATTAAGTTCTCCTTCAATAATTCCTAAAGCAATCCTTGCCCTAAGAGATAAACGACGCATCTCTTCCTGAAACTCTGGATCTCTATGCAATTCCGCTCCATGATCTTGCATATACTCCATACGATTAAAACAATCTTCAAGATTACCTCTTCTCTCTCCATAAAAATCACGAGAGAGATATTCCCTTACTTCAGAACAATTTCTAATATCCCCAAAGAATCCTTGAAGATAGCTTCCTATAAACATTCCTTCTAGAGGATTTTTTCCCTGCTGGATATCACCTCTAGCAAGTCCGTAAACTATAGTTGCAGTACTAATTTCAGAATCTAATGGTTCCGGAAGCCTCATTGTTTAATACTAAGAGATAACTTGCTTATTAAGTTATCTATGAAAAGAAGTCCGAAGTTCTAAAATTTCATTTAGAAAACCTTTTCACCAAAAAATATAAATACTAATCAAAAGAAAGCATTCTATGACCTATCAAACAATCTACGACCAGCATCCAGACAGCAATCGCACAGCCAAAGGAGAGATGGTTTACAATCCTCATCCAACAAGCACAAGATTAGCAGAAGGATTTGTCATAGACAATCCACACAGAATAGCTCAAACTTCTAGAGATTTAAGCAGCAATGTTGAAACCTCTTAGGCAACACTAATTGCGCGTTTCATCTCCTCTTCCCCATAAAATCTCTTAACATACAAGTCATGAAACCTTGTAATTTTACCCCAACTTCTCCCATCAACTCCGTCCACATCTTCGTCCCAATAATTTCCCTCATACAAACAAGCAAAAAAAGGAAGATTATTTTGTATCTCAACAAATCCCTCTTCATCAAACAAAAGCCCCTTAGATATTGCTTCCGCCCTTGCTACGTTAACTTGGTCGAATCCCTGTTCGAGCAAATTTCCTAATTTAACCCTCTTGCCAGAAAAAAACACAGAAAAGTAAACATCTCCGTTCGAATCAAGAAAAGTATACGGACGAACGTCCCTAAGAGAAACAAACTGCACTTTCTTATTTCCTGCCCTTAAAATTCTATCCTCAGTTTCTAAGAATCTAGCAAACAAGCAGTCAGTCCCTCCCTTTTCATAAGAACAACTGCCTTCCAGGTCTCGCACCTGTTGAAATCTGGAGCAACTGGCAAATCTGTCTGCAACCAAATCAGGATTATATTCATAAACATTCCAGTACGAGAAGCCAGTTTTCCTTAAAAATCTATAAATTCTAGGAATATGCCCTGCATTAGTATCATTAAAAACAGTATGAATCCCTAAATCAATTCCTGCAGCGCGGACCTGATTAATAACTCTCAAAGAAATAGGCAGATAGTCTCTTCCTTTCAAAAACCTCTGCGTCTCTCTATCTAAACTATCAAGAGGGACAGCAATATCATCAACAAGACTTGCTAAATCAGAGACTTTTCCATCTATAGAAATTCCATTTGTATGCAAACTAATATAGACTCCTTTATGCTTAAAAGAGCTAAGCACATCTTGAAATCCTCTAACTAATGTAGGTTCTCCCCCTGTAAAACTGACTTTCTCAGCGCACTCTCTTAAAATCTCTGCAAGTTCTCGAATTTTTCCACTATCCTCTTTTCCACCAATCTTTGGTCTAAAACAATGAGTACATTCCAAATTACACCTCCCAGTTAGAAACCAGTGAACATGCCCCCAGTTATTCTTCATCTACTGTTTAGAATAATTAGTATTATAAGGATTTATCTTCTTAAGTATAATATTAAAAACCCTTCTTAGTTTATTTTATCATGCAAAATCTAAGATACGAGCCAAAGCCTAAATTTGAAGAGAGAATGCTCAAATTACTTGAAAGCAGGGAAGATTATGATAAATTTCTGGAAATCTCAAAAATACAAAGCATAAACTCAATCAGGTGCAACACAATCAAGATATCTCCAGAAAAACTAAAAAAAAGGCTTGAGGAAAAAGGGTGGAAAATTGAACAGCCATTTCCTGAATTTCCAGAGATAATTATAATTGGCAAGTTAAACCCAGGCGAGTTAGGAAAATCTCCAGAGCACATGCTAGGCTACTACTATGTTCAGGAAATCTCAAGCATGCTCCCCATTCTAGCACTTGCCCCAAAACCTGGAGAGATATTGCTGGACTTATGCGCAGCTCCTGGCTCAAAAACAACTCAAGCATCAATGTACATGGAAAACTCAGGAACAATAATTGCAAATGATAAAGAAGTAGGAAGAATAAAAATACTTGCATCAAACACAGAAAGATGCGGCTGCACAAATATAATAATGACTAGGCACGACGCAGTTCAGCTTTGTGAGAGATTAAACAAACTTAGAATGAAATTTGACAAGATTTTGCTGGATGTCCCGTGTTCAGGAGAAGGGAATATAAGAAGCAGCCCAAAAACATTGCTGATGTGGAATGAAAAAATGATTCAAAAACTCTCAAGATTGCAGAGAAAAATCGCATCAACTGCAATCCAGCTTCTAAAACCAGATGGAGAGTTAGTCTATTCTACCTGCACTCACGCCCCAGAAGAAAACGAATCAAATGTAAACTTCCTGGCAGAAAGATTTAACATGAGCATAGAACAGATTTCCCTGCCAGTTAAATGCAGGCCAGGAATTCAAGAATGGCAAGGTGAGAAGTTTATTCCAGAAACAAAAAACTGCTGTCGAGTCTATCCCCAGGATAATAACACAGAGGGCTTTTTCCTGGCTAAATTGACATTTAAAAAATGATAAAAATAAAAAAAGCAAAGTTGTCTGATGCAAAAGAAATATCTAATTTAAAAAGAGAAACTTTTGAAAGAATAAATGGAAAAGACTATACTAAAGAACAAATTAAAGATTTCAATAATCTCAACACAGTTAATAAGTTAATTAATAACATCAAAAAGTCTGGAAACTGGAAAAGAAAGATATTTTGTGCATGGAAGGGAGATAAGTTATTAGGAGTAATAGATTTAGAAAGAAACAAAATCGGAGGGCTATTTGTGAAGCATGGCTTAATAGGTAAAGGTATCGGCAGCAAACTCTTAAAGTTTATAGAAGATTATGCAAGAAAGAAAAGAATATCCAAAGTTTATTTATTTTCAACCAAATTTGCATTTGATTTTTATTCAAAAAAAGGATATAAACTAATTAGAAAAAAACCTACAAAAAATAGATTCACTAACCTAAAAATGGAAAAAATACTATGAGAAGATTTGAAACATTAAAGCGGGCAGAGAAAGAGAGAATCTTGGAAAAACTCAAAGAGCAATTCGGAATTACTAATCTTCCATACCTTCTAGTAAAACAAGGAAGAGAGAAAATCAGAGCATTCTCAGGAAGCTTGTCAAGAGAAGAACTAGAAAAGCTAGGTGAAAATGTTAATGTAGACACTGTAGGAATATACTTGTTGAAAGAAGAAAATGAGTTGAGATTAAGCCACGATGGTGCAAGCTTATTGCAGAATCAAATAACAAAGAATATTCTTGAATTAAGCAGCGAGCAGGCAGATGAATGGCTTAGGGGGCATGACTTATTCATAAACTCAGAAATTAGAGGGCTAATTGTTTTAAAATACAAAGACCTCGTAATTGGCTGTGGAAAATCTAGTGGAGAAAGAATAACTAATTTTGTTCCGAAAGAGAGAAGAATAAGAAGCTAGATTCTTCTCTCATACTACTTCAGGTAGTGCAAGAAGCTAGAGAATACAAATATATAAAAAACCAGGAAGTTTAGAGAATATACAAAAAATGAATATTTTTGAGTGGTTTTATAAAAAAAGGTTGGAAAGAGCCCGTCATCTTCTAGCAGGAGAAATAGATGCCACAGTCAGAATAAGACTAGAAGAATCTGCAACTGGACTAAGAACAAGTCTTATCACAGCTCAATCAAAAGCAAGGAGAGCTGAAGAACACGCGCGAGCAACTGAAGAAGAACTAGACGAAGCGAGTCAATCATATGCCCAGCAAGTAGAAGAGCTAACATCACGAGAGCAAAGAATTAAAGAAGCGCTACGAATGCTCTCTGAAAAAACCAAAACAGATTTAGAAAGCCTTGCAAATGCCCACAGAGCAGCAACAACAGAAGCTATTCTCGGGAGATTTCCAGAAGCAGCAGACAAACTCGGGTTAAATCAAGGAATAGTCGAGCTCTACAGGCAACAGAGAGGCGCAATTGAAGGATTATTAACATATGCAAGAGAACTAAGCAACCACGTCTTAGTAGTAGAAGCAGAAAATCTTGAAACAAAAGAACCAAGACTAGCAAGATGGCCTATTGCAGTTGTAAGGGGAGGAGAAGTAATCTACTCAACTCGCAAATTCCAGAGAAGACTAAAATCAGTTGCAAAAGTCGAGCTAGTAAGAGCAATAGAAAGCAATAAAGCAGTATACTCTGCACTATGCAGAGGAGAAGAATCACTAATCCAAGTTAATTCTCGAAGTGAAATTTACAATCTCTCTCTAGTTCCACACAAAAGAAAGGGTGCAGACGCACCTGATGCAATTTTTGCATATCTAAGCCCTCCAGAACACCAAGAAAAACTAGGAAAAGCAGTAGGAAAAATGGTGAGAGACATGAAAGAGAAAATGTATCAAAAATTAGGAAAATTCCTATCACATCTCCCAGAACAACCAAGTACTAACCCCTCAATTTAAACCAATATCTTAAAAGATAATTTTAAAAATGAATCCACAAGAAATTGACAATTACAGAAAAGCAGGAAACATAGCAAAGCAAGTCAAGAAGTACGCTAAACAGCTCGCAGAGCCAGGTTCAAGCCTGTTAGGAATAGCAGAAAAAATAGAGGCAAAAATTCTCGAATTAGGAGGCAAGTGCGCATTTCCAGTCAACCTCTGTATAGATGATATTGCAGCACACTATACTCCTTCAAGTGATGATAAAACAACAGCAGAAGGATTATTAAAAATAGATATTGGAGTCCACATAAACGGGGCAATTGCAGATACAGCTTTTTCAATTGATTTATCAAATCTGGAAGAAAATAAAAAGCTAATTGAAGCAAGTGAAAAAGCACTTGAAGAAGGAATAAAAACAATCAGAGAAGGAATAGAATTATGGAAAATCGGAAAAGCAATCCAGGATAAAATAGAATCATACCAATTCTCACCAATAAGAAATCTATGCGGACACTCTTTAGCAGAATTCCAGATTCACGCAGGAACAACAATACCTAACTGCAACAACAGCTCATCAAATATAATAAAGCCAGGAGCATACGCAATAGAACCGTTTGCTACCTCGGGCCACGGAATAGTTTATGATGGAAAGCCCTCAGGAATATACAGATTAGAAGCAAGAAAAGCAATTCGCGACCCAGTAGCAAGAAAAATACTTGATTTTGTAGAACAAGAATACAAAACACTCCCATTCTGCTCGCGATGGATAGTTAATAAATTTGGCCCGCGCTCTCTTCTAGCTCTCCACCTTCTGGAACAAGATGAGATTTTGCACCAATACCCCCAACTAATAGAAAAATCACACTCAAAAGTAGCCCAATCAGAAAACACAGTAATACTTGTAAACAACACAATAGAAGTAATAACCTGATGACAAGTTCGTACTTTCGTGAAATAAAACCAGGATATCTAGAAATAAAAAGAGAAGAAATCCCTCTAAACTGTCCAGAACTTAAAACACAATTGCTAGATTATTTATCAAGAATTATCGGCTCAGTTAAAAATTTAACTCTGAATTTTTCAGATGTAAGAGAAGCATGCACCTCTTGCCCAGCAATACTTGTCCAAGTTCTCGCAAGAGCAAGAAAACAGGGAATAGAACTCACACTAGAAGGATTAACAGAGAGAGTTGCTACACAAATAGATATTGCCAAACTAAGCCCAATTTTCAGGATAACTTACAGCTAGCCAAGATAACTTACAGCTTCAAGAGCAGCCTTAGCTGATTTCAGATAATCTGTCTCCATCTTCTTGTACCTATCCATAGAATCTTTTGAGACGCTTGCCTTAACTTTCTCTAGAGCTTTTTCAAAATGTTTTAGCTTAACTTCTTTGCAATTCATATCAGCTCTTAGTGAAAGCAAAGCGGCCTCCCTGCACAAGCTCTCTATATCTGCGCCAACATACCCCTCTGTCTTCTCAGCTAATTTCTCAATAATAACATCCTTTGCAAGAGGCATATTCTTAGTGTGAATCTTCAATACTTCTAATCTCCCCTCTTTTCCAGGAGGCGATACTAAAACAAGCCTGTCAAATCTCCCAGGTCTTAGTATTGCAGGGTCAAGCATATCTGGCCTGTTTGTAGCTCCAATAACAGTAACATTCTGCATCTCCTCAACACCATCAATCTCAGCAAGAAGCTGATTCAATACTTGCTCACTAACTCGCGCCCCAGCCTCCAGCCCCCTTCTCGCTGCTAAAGAATCAATCTCATCAAAAAAGATTATGCACGGTGCAACTTGCCTGGCTCTCTCAAAAATCTTTCTGACTCCCTCTTCGCTCTTCCCAACCCACATGCTTAATAATTCAGGCCCCTTAACCTGAATAAAATTAGCTTCTGATTCTTTTGCAACAGCCTTAGCTAATAATGTCTTTCCAGTTCCAGGTGGCCCATATAGCAAAATACCCCTCGGAGGCCTTATTCCCATTCTAGAAAATGCTGCAGGGTTTTTTAGAGGCCACTCAACAGCCTCGATTAATTCCTGCTTAACCTTATCCAAACCCCCAACATCACTCCATCCAATATTAGGAGTTTCCACTAAAACTTCTCTCATAGCCGAGGGTCTGACAGTTTTCAAAGCCTCCTGAAAATCAGATTTATTAACTCTTAAGTTTTCCAAAACCTCTCTTGGAATTTCTTCTCCATCTTTTAAATTAATTTTAGGAAGATTCTTTCTTAAAACAGACATAGCTGCTTCCTTAGCTAAAGAAGATAAATCAGCTCCAACAAACCCATGCGTAATTGCAGCTAGTTCTTCTAAACTAACATCTTTGTCTAGAGGCATATTCCTAGTATGAATTTTCAGAATAGCAAGTCTCCCATTTTTATCTGGAACAGAAATCTGCAGCTCCCTGTCAAATCTCCCAGGTCTTCTCAAAGCAGGATCAATTGCATTTGGCCTGTTAGTTGCTCCAATAACAACAACCTTTCCACGAGATTTCAAACCATCCATCAATGTAAGAATCTGAGAAACAACTCTTCTTTCAACTTCTCCGTAGCTATCTTCTCTCTTGGGAGCAATAGAATCAATTTCATCAATAAATATAATCGAGGGTGCGTTTTTCTCAGCCTCTTCAAACTTATCTCTTAAGTTCTTCTCAGACTCTCCATAAAACTTGCTCATTAATTCAGGCCCGTTAATAGTAATAAAATTAGCTTCAGATTCATTAGCAACAGCCTTCGCAAGCATTGTCTTTCCAGTTCCAGGTGGCCCGTGCAGCAACACCCCTTTAGGAGGTTCAATTCCTAATCTATCAAAAATTTCAGGGTGTTTCAAAGGCAATTCAACCATCTCTCTTACTTTTTTAGTCTCATCATCCAGCCCCCCAACATCTTCATAAGTAATCTGGGGAATTTTCTCTTCTGAAATCTCAACAGACTTGCTTGAGAGTGTCAGCTCAGTTGACTCTGTAATCACAGTCGGCTGACCAGGTGTGGCAGAAACAACTAAGAATCTTATCTGCTGCATTCCGCCAAATCCAAAACCCCCCATTCCAGAAAATGCTTCAGCAAAAATATCTCCAAAAATATCATCTCCAAATCCAGACATTAAATCCCTCCTTCTCTGCGCCCCCCCAAGAACAACAATATCTCCCTTAACAACAGCTCTTCCGAGTAATTGTTGCTTAACTGCCTCAGGATCACCCTGCACCATTATTCCTTTTTGAGCAGGGGCAATTGTAACTTTCTTAGCTTCTTTAACATCTGCCTTTCTGATAGAAACAGCCTCTCCAATTCCAGACTTTGCATTCTTCCTTATAATTCCATCAATTCTTATTATCGGTTCGCCAATATCCGCAGGATAGGCTCTATCAACAATTGCAACAGTTTCCCTATTTCCCTTAATAACAATAACATCTCCTCTTCTTAAATCAAGTTTCTTCATAACATCAACATCAACTCTCGCTATCCCCTTATATGCATCATCCTGCAATGCTTCAACAACTTTTAATTTTACTTCATTAATTGCCATCTTAATCTATTAATTGTCTTTTCTTTAATTCTGGAATTAAATAATCCTCATCTATTGAAGCAACTCTTAATCCATTTTCTTTATAATGGCTATCAACCCATTGTAACTCATTAATCTCTGATTTTGCTTCTGGCTCTCCATCAATCTCAACAAAATAAGTCTCCATCCTCACAATTGTATTCTTATCTCTAAAATGAGGTGCTTCCCAGGTTTTAAATTTTCTTGCAGAAGTTAATTTAACCCCTAATTCTTCCATTAATTCTCTTTCAAGAGTTCTTCTTGCTGTCTCCCCCTTCAATCTTTTTCCACCAGGCATAATAAAATGAAGTTCATCATACTTTCTGCACATCAATAACTTTCTATCTCTGATAATTATTCCAGCCAGTTTATAATGCAATTCTTTATTCATTTTATTCAGTTTGTTCCTCCCCAAACATTAGGCTTAATTTTTTTGCATTATCAAAAGCAACTCTGACAAAATCATTCATCATATTCTCCTGTTCATGCATAAAAGAAACTATCTCTTTTGGAATTGAAACAGCATAACTATTTCCAACTATTCTCA
>JAHIEM010000122.1 GCA_018901625.1 Nanobdellota archaeon | reverse complement strand
TGCTAGAAACTTCCTGCATATCCCAAAAATAAGCAAAAGTTCGCAGATTAAACCCCAAAATATCAAAATAGTTCGTACAACCTGTATTGTTGGTAGTCCGCTTTTTAATGTTCTAACGTCCTAACTTTTAAGTTAGAACAAGGTTTTTTATATCCAACCTCTTTAAAGAGTATATGATAAAAAGATGTGTAAACTGCAATCAGAATAAAGAACATCATGCCAAAGGATTATGCTTTTCTTGTTATACTAAAATCTCCTGGAAGCCCAAAACAGGAATATGCAAAAGGTGCAAAAGAGATATGCCCATAAAATGCAAGGAGTTATGCCATGGATGTTACAACTTTGTTTTCCGATTAGACAAAAACAAAGCATGGAACCAAAGAAAAAAATATGGGATAGATATGACTGCCTATAAAAAAATAACTGAAAAATGTGTCATATGCAATTTCAATAAAGTTGTAGATTTACACCATTTAGATCAAAACAAGAAGAATAATTCTGAACTAAATTTGATAGGATTATGTCCCAATCATCACAAGATGCTACACGATTACCGATATAGGCAGGAGATGATGTCCCTATTAAAAGAAAGAGGATACTCCTCGCCAGAAGACTTAAAATTAAATTTTGTAAAACCTGCCCCCAACAGTTCGTACAATCAAGAAACAAAAGATGGATAAAGAGGAATTCCTAAAGAAGATTGAAACAGAACTGAAGATTTCTAAGAACTCTCAGTATACAATTAGAAACTATCTAAAGGCAAATTCTAATCTGATAGATTTTATTAAAAAGAACCCAGAAGACATAAGTGAGGATGATGTAAAACTATACCTTGCAGAAAATCTTACCTCTAATGCCTCAGCATACATTATTTTATTCCTGGCTGCAATAAGATATTCCTATTCAAATATTCTAAAGAAAGATATCACTCTTGGAATAAAGAGGCCAAAGAGAGAAGATAAGATCCCAATAGTTCTGAGCAAAGAAGAAACGCAGAAACTTTTAAGCACGATTCCAAACAAAAAAAGCAAGCTAATGGTGAGCTTAATGTATGCTTGCGGGTTCAGAGTTTCAGAACTAGTAAACCTAAAACTTTCTAACCTAGATTTTCAACAGAAAATAGGCCATGTTCGACAAGCTAAGGGAAGAAAAGATAGGATATTCAATATTCCCAACTTTTTAGCCAGTGAATTAAACGAACAGGCAAAATCGCAAAAAGAAAACAATCAAGAGTTTTTATTCTCAGGCCCAAAAGGCAAGCTCTCAATTAGAAACATTGAAAAGATAACAAGAACTGCAGGCAAGAATGCAGGAATAAATAAAGAGGTTCACTGCCACACTTTACGCCACTCATTTGCAACTCATCTTCTAGAATCAGGAACAGATATAAGAATGATTCAAGAAGTTCTCGGGCATAAAGACCTCAGCACAACCCAGATTTATGCCCATGTTTCATCAGAGCAGATTAAGAAAATCCAGTCTCCAATTGACAGCTTAATGGAGGAAAAATAACCTATCTTTTTGTTAGGGGGGTGGCGGGAAAGAGCTAATCTCTTGCATACAAAACATTAACAACAGTTCCTTGGTTTTCAAAAGAGATTTTAGGTCTGGAATATTCATAAGCATAAAATCCCCTGCCTCTCCTTGAAAAATATTTTAAATCTTTTGGAACATCTTCTGGATGAGAGTATACCATGAGTTTTCTCTTCTCAACCTCCTTAAATTGCCGAGTTACTTTTGCAAAATCAAATCCAGAACCACTATCTCTTATTCTGACAACAACCCCTCCTGTTCCCTGAAATGTTTTTACTGTAACTGGAAGAGCTGGATTATTTTGATTTCCGTGATAAAAGGCATTCTCCAATGCAACAGATAAAACATATGGTCCGATTTTATTAGTATTCAATGCAGTTCTGACTAATTTTACTATTTCGTCTAATCCCGAATATTGGTCTTTTACAAATTGAGCCCAAAGGTCAATATTAGGTAATTCATAATCCTTTGGAGGAACAAGGTATTCTCTAGGTGGTTTCCAAAGTGCAGAAGGAGGGCAGTTGGGTATTTCTAAAGGCACTAAAACATCAAACCTCACAAGCCGAGTATCTCCAATTAATTCAAACATCTTTTCCAGGTTCAAATCTAAATCTATCATCTTACATAAAATCCTGAAAGACTTTTAAGAATTGTTGTGATGAAGTTAATAAAAAATTTCAGATTAATTTACCCTCTTCTGTTTTTCATTTTGAATTAACATCTATTGATTTTAAAAATAACAATTATCGCTGCCCTCATTTCCTCTTTAGTTTTATCTCTCCTCTGCCTGGAGCTCGTCTTCTAAAATACTTTTCTGAATCACTTCTTCTTACTTAGCTTAACAATCTTTCCATCCATTTTTTCATCAAAACTAGATGGTGTAGAAACCGATAGATACATTTCCCTGTTTTTATCAATGCAAACAGAACGTATGGTGTGTGGTGAAAACAAGGATTTTGCTATTCCGCTTATACCTCCAGAGCGAGGGTCTATCGCCATGATATAATCCCCAGTTTTAACTCTTGGCTCTAATCCGCGACCTTCTGTAATGAACATTAACCCTTCTACTGCGCCATATAGAATCACTTTTTTGGAGGAAGATTCAATGCCTGCAACACGTGCGTTATATTGGGTGTAATTCTGAATGAAAAAGTCCCAGATGTCATCTTTAAACTTGACTTCTTCTTTATTGTTATCTGTAAGGCATGTTTTAGTTATATGCTTACTCCAAACCTCATGAAGAGAATTATTTTCATCAAAACAGAGACCAAAGAACTTTATCCAATCTCCATCCCCATCAGCAAAATCCCCTAAATTTCTAAATAGTGATATTTCATTTGTTTTTGTATCAAACTGATATGTTCTTAAGTGATTTACACCAGAAGGTAACTGATAAACAGTAAAAAGAAAATTATCCGTAAGAGGATTAACTATCAAGTTTCTTAGATTTGTTAGGTTAACAAGATTATCTGCCTTGTATCTTAATTTTCTGCTCTTCAAATCATAGAGCTTTATATTGCTTTTTGTTTCTACCATTTCGCCAAATTGCTCAAAAACAAAAAGCTGATTTTGTGAATTAATGCTTATTTTACAACTAGGTCCAAATGTTTTGCTTTGAGATGCTCCTCCCCCGCCGTCAAATCTTTTTTCTGCTTTTCCATTAACTAATTCATAAATATCCCATTGCTTTTCCCAGTCCTTTTCCTTCTGTTGAATAAAGTAGATTCTTCCATCAGAGGGACTTACAGCAAGGCATGATATAAATCCTAAATTTTCTGCTAAGACAGAGAGCTCATAGTTGGGGTCTAAAACATCAATTAAAGAAGAAATGTCTTTTTTTGGTTTGGTTCTGTCTACTGGAAGATTTTGTGAATGTGAGATTCCTGGCTCAGTAGAGTTTGAAGTACAACTCCCAACAACACCAAGAGCCATTGCCCCTGCTAAAACTATGTTCGCCAGGGTTTTTTTAATTCCCATAAATAAAAAGAATATCACTTTTATTTAAACATATAGCATTAATTAGAAGTAGTGAAAAAGAACTAAGAAGCCACCTAAGGAGAATAAAGCTTTTTAACTTTATCTGCTAAATCCTTATATCTCCTTACATTTTCCTTAGTAGCTTCACTTTTTTTAAGAGGAAGTGATACTGGAACAGGTTTCTCTGAGTAACTTGGAGCCACATAATCATCAATCTCCATGCTTTGTTCAATACTTTTTGTGTTCTGCGTAGAAGCGCTCCAACGAACCCACTTCCCTCCCTGGATAGAATAAAAAACTGATTGATTTTTTATAGACATTCGTATTATCTCTTTTTTAATCTGAAGCATCCATACTTTTTCTGTTAGCTCTTGCACATTCTCAGGGGTTATTTCTGTATAATTTAGATAGCCCATAGTTACATCCTTATCTTGATCAACTATTGCCATTCTTCCTTTTCCAGAGAACTTTCTGAGTGGCATTCCCTGATAAATTCCTGCGCCTGGTTTTAACTCTCTGTCATGGTACATGAGATAGCCATTTCTGGAAAATTTTTCAAATTCTTGAGGTATTTTTGTGATAAGAGAATCTGCGCGATTGCAGGCTTCTTCTTCTGCTAAATCAGATTCATCTCGTGTTCTTGTCGAAGAAATTTTATTTTCTGGAGATTTAAAAGAACTTTCCTGCTGGCAGGAGGGAAGGGCGCATGAAAAAATCAAAGCAGCTAATGATCCTCCAACTCTCAATCCTAAATTAAGTTTCTTTTTGATTCCCATAATTCTAATAGAAAAAAGAGTTATTTAAGTTTTATTGTGGTGTAGTTTTGAGCAGGGAACTCCCATATTTCCTCTT
>JAHIEM010000121.1 GCA_018901625.1 Nanobdellota archaeon | reverse complement strand
CTTTTTCACTTAATCTTCTCATCCAATGAGAGACATTTCCTCTATCAATCGGAAGGTTCAAGTCTTTTCTGGAATGGAAGACATAAGTTCCAACTTGGTTAAGATTCCGCTGTTCTTCTTTTAACTTCTTTAAATAGAATGTAGCTTCCTTAACAAACACCTGCCTTATCTTCTTTGTTTTTGTTGCAAATACGTTCAGAGCAGATAAGTCTCCATCAGAATTAAACTGAATGTCATCCCATTTCAGATATCTTGCTTCCTTAGTCCTTAATCCTGCCTCGTATTGAGTTATTAAGAACGCTTTCCAGAACATCTTTGGCTCGTGTCTGATTAACTTCTCAACATCCTCTTTGCTTAATAAGTCCTTCTGCGTTATTACTTTCTCGCTTACTGGTTCTTTAATGAGCTTGACGTCCTCCAAATTAAGATTAGGATTCTTCCATTTGATATATCTCTTTAAGTTGGTCAGAACCTCGTTCTTAGAATACTGCCCATAATTGCTAGACTTAACTAAAGAAGAGAGCTTGATAATCTCGGTTATATCAAGTTTGCTTAAGTCTTTCTGTGAAGTGTGTCTTAGGTGTATGATGTCCTTCCTAACATCTCCTATTTTGCTTAGAGCATTAAGTCCTCTTGATTTCCTGTAATTGAGATAGTCATTAATGTCCTTCTGTTCAGACTTAGGAAGCTTCCCGAGTATCTTCTCTTTTTCGTCAGTTGTAATGGGTGTATACTCTTTTAACATGAAAAACTAAGAAAGTCAGAGTTTATAAGTGTTGACATTTCTCACGCCTCTAGACTACAGGGGCATCCTCTTTCGAGGCAGTTTTTAAACTGAAGATACCTATTTAAATTTTTAGTATTCCCAAATCCGATTTCTTGAACATACCTTTTAATTTCTTCTTGTCTTGATAAAAATATATGATGATTATTTATGACTTTTGAAGGATTGAATCCTAATGCTATAAATCCCTCTCGAACATCGCTTAATAATCTGGGAATGTAGCTAGTAAAATCGATTCTAATATTCTTGTTCATTTTGGATATTTGATGAACTGAACCATCTGTATCTATAATGCCTCTAATACAGGATTTTAATAATTCTTTGTCCTCTTTTATCCATCCTGGAATAGCTTGTTTATTCTTTATCTTATCTCCAGGTGTAAATCCCATGGACTTGAAAAATTGGACAATGCTCTTTCCGTAAACGGTGAAGTAACACCCATTTATTGACTTTGATTTGAGCACGCTTCCTTTCTCAAAAAAAGTATTTTCAAATAATCTTGGAATGTAATCATACATGTAATCTTTGTCTGTTTTAGAATTTCCAGTTATCCTTATGCAGTACACTCGTGTTTTCTTTCCCCGGATTATTTCTGAAACATTTCCGTCTCCGAGAACTATCCCGAATACTTCTGCTAATTTTTTGTCTTTTTCAGGCTTTTTGAAGTCTTTAGTATTCTTTGAGGAATTAGCTCCCCCTTTTGACCTTCCCCAATTGTCATCAAGTTTCTCAGAGATATACTTGTTAAAATCAGTTTTAGCCGTATTACACAACTTTGTAAACATCTCTTTTGAAAGAAGCCTCTTTTCTGATCTTAAATCTCTGCAAAGATATTGTTCATTTGTGCAAATCTTTCTAGCTAACTCTTTCCAAGACAAATTACTCTTCGCAAGTAAAATTAGCTCTTTTTGTTTACCCTCTTTTAATCTTACTCTCATCTATCACTTAAGAATTACTGATTAATAAACCTTTGCTACTACGCTACAGTTTTGGTAATGTTGCCTTATACTTTGAATATCTTATAGCCCTTTCTTGCCTTTTCTTTAAGAAGAATTCCGACTTCGTCACCTTTTTTTGCTGTTTGTATGTCTTTTCTGTCTATTTGCATGCTTTCAACTTCCTGCTCAAATTCAGCTTCCCCACCCTTAACTTTTATCCTGTCTCCCACTTTAAGAGGCGCAGAAAGTTTTATAGCTGCTGCATTTACATGCGCAAAAAAGTCAGAAACTTCTCCGATTAGTTTTTCTGCCATGTTTTATCTATGTTGATTGGATATTTAAAACTATTGAAAATATAAAGAGAAAATAGCCCCTCTAGAGATATAGACCCTCTTGGCCATTTTTGGGATTTTCTTTTCAGCAGTTTGATGTCTTGATGAGATTGATTTATAAATTTTGTCGGGGTTGAGTATATGTGTTCAGTGTTATTCATCAAAAATGGTTTTGCATTTTTATAGCCCCACATATAAATCAAGATAGTGTTCTTCAACATAATCCATAACCTTTTTTGCACCATTAACATTTAATCCATTTATTCCAACAATTCCAATTATCGATCCTTTTT
>JAHIEM010000149.1 GCA_018901625.1 Nanobdellota archaeon | reverse complement strand
TAGTCATTGTGACAAAAAATGGTCTTGATTTCTTTTGACAAATTATTATTTAGTTGATAATGTTGTTTATTGGGTGATAGGGGACAGAAAAGGGGAGATGGAAAGTATTTTAAAAATCTAGCAGAGAAGAAAGGAGGGGTGTATATGGGGAATATTATTCCGGTGGGCACCAAAAGGAGAGATGACGTAAAAATTTGGTTAGACGAAGTCAACGGGAAAGAAACCCTGATTTATGTGGCGATAGCAATTGACACCAAGGAGGGTAAAACGGCCAGGCAGGTTGCCGAAGAAATTAAAAATCAGGAGATGCTGATTCTGCGGAAGCAGGGATACCAATTGCCCAAAGGCTTCGAACCGGAAGTGACCGGACGGGTGATTGACGGCATGGAATTCCAGGTTACGATGTACCGATTCGTTGAATCGGACTGGAAAAGGGAAACTATGAAAAAGGACGAGAAAAAGGCGTAAGGCAAAGGCGGCGTTCGGTAAGTAAACAATTTTGATAGGAAAGGAGGGAAAAATGATTGTTACCAAATTACCGGGACTAATTCAGTGTGTTATTTTTGCCCACACTTTTTGCGCTAAAGCGGTTGATAAAAGGTTCCGTAAATGGGACGGAAAGACACCTTATTATGTCCATCCTCTTTGGTGCGCCATGACGTTGTTAACCGAGGAAAAACTTTCCGAAGAGATCAGAAGGGTCGGATCGCAGGCCTTGCTTTTGCATGACATGCTCGAAGACACGACCGCGCCATTACCCGAAGATACGGAAGCCGAAGTTAGAAGACTGGTAATGGATATGACTTTCGATTCTTCCGACGAAGAAGTGGAAAAAATTTGGCAAAAAAGTGGTGAGGTAAAACTTTTTAAGTTGTACGACAAGGTTTCAAACTTTCTTGACGCGGGTTGGATGGATTCCGGGAGAGTGGAAAAATATTTTGACTACACGTCCAGGTTATTGAATTTTGTCGCTGGCAGTTACGGCGAATTAAACATCGTCTTAATCGGACGAGAGATCATCAAAAAACGGAGGTGAAAATATGAAAAAGGTAAGTACGCGGAAATTAGTGGAGTTAGTGGCCAGCGTTTGGGAAATCAGGAAGATTCCTGTAAAAGTAACCAATGAAGAAATTGATCAATTGCCTTTGAAAAATCGACCGTTCCTTTATGCATCAGGCAACTGGGGTCCAGGCTACGGCATGGTTAAAGCCTTAGCTAGCCGTAAAGAGGCGATTGAAACCACGGTTGGAGAATTGGCCAACAAGGTTGCCAACAAAAGCCGCGAAATCAATTTCGTTGCAGGCAATGTAACAGGTGGAGTTATCCCTGGCTGGGTTTTAAGTAATAAACTGGAAAAGATCATCGGGAAATTAGTTGAATTTGTTTACGTTGGCGGATCGCGAACCGGTTCGGGAAAAGACGCCAGTATAATAACAGTCGATAAAATTATGCTCAAGGGAGTAATCTGTTCATTATACCAGGCTATCTACGGGAAAGCCCGATTCGATTTTATTGCCGGCATGGCACCCGGCGGTATGGTGCCAGGTTATGAATTAAGCCGTTTGTTCAAAGTTCCCTTTGTCTATGTCAGGGAGGCCAGAAAAAAAGGCGGGCAGAAAGAGATGATTACCGGTACAGAAGGCAACCCTTACATCAAAAAGGGTGATACGGCATTGGTAATAGGTCAGATTCAGGATATTGAACGTACCTCCGCGATAGGATGTGAAATTCTCAAAGACGAAGGGTACAACTCGATAAATATCAACGATAAATTCGGAGTCTTTGGAGATAATGTCCTGACTGCACTTAAGGGAGTGGAGTTAATCAGGTTGCCATTGTCGCCAGCCGAAATGGTAGGGGTTGACGTTGAAGAATTGGTAAATTTCGCACAAACCACCTGCAACAGCGCCCAGGCGTTGAGAGATGCCGGTTGCAAGGTTAATCTGGCCGCGACGATTCTGTATTACGATAACCCCCACGCGAACGAGATGCTGAAGGATAATGGAATAGAGATTGTATATCTTTTTACCTTGCCGCAGCTATTGGACGAAATCGAAAGACAAGGCGTCTACCCCACTGACTATGTCCAGGATTTCAGAGACTTTTTGGCCCATCCGCTGGATTGGCAGGCAGCCAGGGGACTTAAACCGGTAAAAGGAGGTGGAACGTTATGAAGTCGTTACCGAGTTTTTTTGTTGCT
>JAHIEM010000120.1 GCA_018901625.1 Nanobdellota archaeon | reverse complement strand
AGACTATCAAAAATTTTTGGAATGATAAATCATTCCAATATAAATATATTTTATTAATAAAGTCCTTTATGAAGTTGTAGATAGGTTATAAGATTGAGATGAGCCCTGTTTTTTAAATTAATTATGGGGCAGCCTGTAAAGGTTGTAGTTTATTTTTCTGACATAAGAAAAGATTTATAATAACAGGGTATTAGAAAAATTATGGCAATAAGAGTTCTCGGGCTTGTTCACGGAGAGTTTTCATCACACACTGTAAGAATTTTAGAAATTGCAAAAGCATTGAGAGAACTGGGGGGTTATGATGTTTCTTTTTCTGGGAGTGGGAAGAATATGAGAGCAGTTGAAAGAGAGGGATTTAGAGTTATTGAGACAAAAACTGTTCCTGGGAGAGAAATTTTAGATGGGATAGAGAATGAATTGTTCCCAACTATCTTTCATTCCGGGAATATCGATGAACTGTTCTTAGAAGAAGATGCCTTGTTGAGAAGAGAAAAGCCAGATGTGATTCTTAGAGACAGTTTCAGGGAGCTCGCAGGGATTGCAGCCAAGCAGTACGGAATTTACGATGTTTTTGTCCAGCAGGCAAACTTGTCTCATTACTATCATGCTGACTTTAAACCTAGGAATACTCCTAGAATGCTGAGGATTCTCCCAGGGGAGAGGGTAATAACTATCCCGTTTACAGGGTTTGCACCGCTAGTAAGAATAGGAGAGTTAGTGTTCAGAAGAAGGATTTCTAGGCATTTGCATAATAAAGTTAGACAATTGGGATTAAGTTTAGAGAAAAGATGTTACGAGGGTGTTGAAGCTGATTTGATTTTATTCCCAGATTCTCCCCTCTTATTTCCATTCAGAAACATGAAAGACAGATACAAGTTTATTGGGCCTGTGCTTGTTAAAGACAGCACAGAAATCCCAGACTGGCTTGGGAGATTTACATCAGACACCAGGAAGAGAGTTCTGACTACTTCTGGAAGCACTGGAATGCAGGATAGAACAGAATCTTTTATCAGAGCATTTAGGGGAGGAGAGTTTGCTGTAGCAGTTCATAATAACTCACGAGATTTGCCTCTTGGATTTTACGGGGGCAATTTTAATGTGGGGGCTGTCCTACAACACTCTGATGTTTTTGTAACTCATGGAGGCATTGGTTCTACATATCTAGGGCTTGTCTTAGGAGTGCCTCTTATTTCGGTTTATACTCACTTTGAACAACAGACAAATGCAAGACAGATTGAGAAACTCGGCGCAGGAGTTTCTCTAAGCTGTGATGATCTCTCTGCTAAAGCACTGAAAGAGAGAGTAGAAATTGTTCTTGATAGGAGATATGGGGAGAGGATAAGAGAGGTCTCTCAAATTTTGGGGGAAGAGGCTAGAAAATCAATTAGCCTAGCTGTGAAATACCTCTCTGGAGGGTATGAATGTTTCACAGGAGGGAAATGTGGCTGGAATTGAACTAAGAGTTAGAAATGCTGCTATAAGGCCTAATAGGTTTCTCAGAGAGTATGAGGATATGAATCACTAGTTTTGTTTTAATATATTCTAGATAATCTAAATTAATTTAAACTCTGATTCCTAGAGATTATAACTGGATAAAAAGGAAGTATGAAAAATAAATATTTAGAAGATAGTATGAGAAGTTTTAATAACTGGGCAGAAAGTTATGATTCTGGAATTTTAAATCCGCTGATTTTTAGAAGAATACATAGGCAGGTGGTTAGATTAATGGGAGATTTGAGTGGGAGAAGAGTTCTTGATGTGGGTTGCGGAACAGGAAACCTCTTAGTTAAAATTCACGAAGAGAACCCTTCTTGCGCGCTGGCTGGCTTGGATGTTTCAGAAAACATGATTGAAATTGCTAAGAGAAAGCTTGCGCGAGTTCCTGGTTTGGAACTTGTTTTAGGCGGTGTTGGAGATGCTCCTTTTGAAGACAACTCTTTTGATAATGTTGTGAGTGTTTACTCTCTCCATCACTGGCCTAGACAACTAAGAGCTATGGGAGATTTATATAGAGTATTAAAACCAGGTGGAAAATTAATAATCTCTGATCTGTCTGTCCCTTTTTTTGGGGGCAGCGGGACTACAAGAATACTCTCTCCTAAAAAGGTGCACGAACTCTTTGCAGATTCTGGTTTTAGAAATATTCAACAGCACCCTTCTACTTATTCTGGAAGGTATGGATATCTCTCTGCTGCTGCAGGTGTCCCGCTAGCTGTTTTTGGGCTTGCAACACTAAATCCTGTAGTGTGCGCTATTGCAACAGCTGCGATTGCAGGAGGGATTACTTATTCTTCACCTAACTGGGTGTCTAGGATAACAACAGGAGAAAAGCCACTATGAGAAAGAATCTTTTGGGAATAATCTGCGGGGCAGTAGTATCCACAGCAATCCTGGCAGGATGTTTAGATTCATGCAGGAATCAGAGATTGATACCAGAACTAAAAAGAAGAGTTCTGACTAGCCCGGAATCTCAGAGACAGAGCGCTAATTATGATTTAGTTAGGGGTTATAGCAGGGATTTTACTGACAGCTATCTGACTAGTTTCAGAAAGACCCAACCTAATTTTGAAGATGCAATTAAGAAACACGGATATGAAAAGATGTTTGGAGTTTATGATGGTATGATAAAAGATTCATTAGAATACGCTGCAATTAAAATAGTAAGAAAAACAACTGCTGAGGAAGATGAAAAGCAGTTTAGGGAAATAGCTAAAAGGTTTACTTCTAACATGAACTTTTATAATGTTAGCACACCTATTAATTACCAGACAGAGAAAGTTGTTAGCGCGTATGTTGGGTGGGCTAGGTTTAATACTATCTTCTTTGAAAGAGTTTTAAAATCTAGAAAGAGGTTTACTGATTTTAGAGAGCTGTTCAGACAGACATTTACAGAAGATGAATCTAAGCAGTTAGTTGAGGAGCAGGACAGACGGATAGTTGGGATATATGACTCGTTTGTAGAGTCTAGAACTGGAATTAAAGGGCTTTTTGCAGAGAGATTGATTAACTACGCTCGCGAGGAGACAAGAGATTTTTATAGAAGCGCTCTAAACGAGCTTTGTTCTCAGCCAACCAGCCAGCCAAAATGATCTTTAGTAATTGCATGATTGAAATATCTATGTTTTAGAACAAGAATAATTAAAAATCAGAGGGGGTATGAATTTTAATGAAAAGAGTTGGATGGTTGGCGCGAGTTGGATTATCTCTAGTTTTAGCAGGGAGTTTGTCTGGTGCTTCTTGCACATCTGCACTAATCTCGCACGAGCAGGGGGTTGTTCTTACTGAACAGGTTAAGAAAATGCCGTATCTTGCAATGATTGAGGGTTTGCAGCCAGCATCAGGATACAGGATGAAAGAATTGGGGGAACAAATAGCTGGGAGTTCTGGAGTTTCTGCTTGCGCTACTTCTGGGAATTGTTTAGAGCATATGAAATTTATTAGACAGGCAAGCAGCAATAATCAGCAGGTTTACATTGCTGGGTTTAGCATGGGGGAGAATGAAGCAAGAACTCTTGCTGAACAGTGCAATAGGGAGAAGATTGGGGTAGAGAGATTATTTTTGATTGATGGGCCAAATACTGGGAAGATTCCTGAGAATGTTAGGAAAGCGGTGGATATTGTGGGAACTGAACCCTATGTGTTCAGGAGGGGGAAGAGGTATGGTGAGAATAATCTGGAAAATCCTAGGACAGAGATAAAACATTATGAAGTTTCAGCAGGGCATTTGGATGTTCCTGCTGCGTCTAGAAGCATAATTGAGTCAGAGATTTCTAGCAGCAGAGGGAGATAATTTTATAGAAAGGTTTTAGTTCTGGGGAAATGAAGCAAGATTATTTGCAGAGTTATGCAATAAAATAGAGATTGGAGTTGAAGTTGAGACAGTATTTCTCCAGGACCCAACTTATGTTTCAAGACCATTTCCGGGGAAAATTCCTAAAAATGTGAGAAGAGTTGTTTGTTATAGAAGCGATGAGCCTGCGTGGATTGTTAGAGGAGGAATTAGAAAGTAGATTTTATCTGTTTATAATTTTTAATTATATATTATTTTTTAGAAGTTACTGCTTATTTGAATTTAGCTGAGTTAGATAATTGCATT
>JAHIEM010000119.1 GCA_018901625.1 Nanobdellota archaeon | reverse complement strand
GGGGGCTGACGGACGGAAAAACTTCAAACTGAATGGAAGCCATGAAAATATTTATAAACACCGTAAACATACACAGACTATGAAAAATGTATACTTGAGTATAATATTTTTGTTTACAGTTCTACTTTCTATAAGTTTGGTTTATGCGGAACCCTGTTATCCAAAAAACACTCCCGGATGTCAAGATATTTGTGGAGACCAAATTTGTGGAAATTTAGAGTCTAGTTTACCCTGTGAGCCACAATGGGGTCCACAATGCATCTATTGTCCGGAAGATTGTGATTCTTGTATAGACACCGAAAAAGGGGAAAATGAATTTATTAAAGGGATTGTTACATATAATCGACAAGAGATAAAAGAAGATGTTTGTACAAAAGATTTAGAAGTCGGACAAGGAAGACCAGACTTATACAAACAACTTGTTGAAATTTCATGCGCTAATGAAAACGGACCAAATACAGGTGGAATGAAATCTTCAACTGTAATGTGTGAATATGGTTGTGAGAATGGAGCTTGTTTGGAGAATGAACCCTCATTTACCGAATGTACTGATACAGATCCTGATAAAGACATATATTTTCAAGGAACTGCAAGGTATAACAATATTGAAAATAGGGATTCGTGTATTGATGCTACAAGAGGAGTGGTTAGAGAATGTAGCGAAAATGGTTGTAATCTTCATGAATATTATTGTAATAAAGGTGGGCAGGGATTAAGTCCAGAAAACAATATTACCTTTGATTCAATTAAATGTTCTTATAAATGCAAAGATGGTGCATGCGTTAGACCTCCTTGTAATGGTTGCCTTATTGGAGAAAATGATTGCATTCAATATGGGATAAGAAAGAATTCAAGTTACTGTGATGTTTCTGGAGAAATGGTTCAATTTAAACAAGAGGAGTCTGTTTGTGATAATAATTTCGAATGTGAGAGCAATGTATGTGTAGATGGGAAATGCGTTAGTGGAAATTTACTTTGGAAAATTCTTAATTGGTTCAGAAATCTATTTGGCTAATTGAATCTAACTAACCGAACAACTGCCCCCATCTAACTTCTTCTTTTAAAAAAAGAAGCAAAAAAACTGCTTTTTCCGTCCTCGCCCCATAATTGTCTACCTTGAAAACTCTTCGTTCACAATATTCTTTGTTCACTCGCCCTCTCAGGAGTATTCGCCTCATCTCTCAAAATCTCCTATTTTGGAGGATGCTCATCTCGATAGGGTCACCTAACATAATTAGTTTCAATTCCCAAAACAAGCTCCCCTAAAATGTTCGGGGGCAAAACTTCAAACCAGATTGAAGCAATCAAAATGTTTAAATAACTCCTTACTATTCAAGTTATAATGAAGACAAAAACAATTATCCTTTTAATTATTCTCGCCCTGGTATTAACTGCAAGCACACTATTCCTAAAGATTATACCCTGCAAATCTTGGTATGGTAGCAATACTGGGGTTTTAGACATGATGCCCCATAATACTTTTTGCAATCTAATTTCTGGATCTATCTCTTTTGGACCATACAACGAATATTATTACTTAACTACCAACCCCAGTATTGCATTCTTAATTACATTTGCAATATTTTTAATAATTGTTTTTGTTATTGGATTGCTTCTATTAAAGAATAAGAAATAAGTTTTGCCCCTCATAAATACTAGGTGGCAAACCCTCCGCCACCCCCGACCACCCCCGCTTGTTTTGTGAACTCTTCGCTCGATTTAGATTTTAGAGATACCACCCCCACCCGAAGGATTAGGCGATAATTATTTAAAGCCAATTACCCACATTAAATTAGAAAAGAGTTCTGATAATATTAACATGACAAACGGAATAGAATCAAAATTTAGCAGATTTGAGAAATGGGTAATTGGCACGATAAGTGCTGTAGTTGTAGCCACTTGCACATATCTTCCTATACTGGACTTTGCTGGAAGAGTGGACCATTCAGGATACAATGAATTCAAAGCCAAAATAGATTCATGGGCGCAAAGTCCAGGACTCTATCAAAAATATCAAGAAAGGCTACAACTCGAAAGAGCTAATCAATTAGAAAGAAAAACTTCTGAAAATAAATAAGCCCTTGTCCTTCCCCCACCCTACCAAATAGCTAAAATCTAAATCTCCCTAGTTGTTTCATCTCTATCAGCTCAGCTCTCATCTCACTCTGTTCGATGGAGGAGCCTCACGAGGAAACAAGAGCCTAACATAATTAGGTGAAATAGAATTTCAGAATTACTTTAACGAGTTGGGGGGCACCGCCTCGCGCTCGTTTCACTCGCGTGAGCGCCCTTCAGACGAAAGAAAATTAAGCAATACAAGAGCTAAAATAACGTTCAACAGGTTTTAAATGCCTATTTGAAGGAGTTGTATGTCTATTTATTGCAATCCCTCCAGCTAATAAAAATAAACCAGTTTCCTCAAGAGGCATATTAAATCTTCCATCACATCTTGAGAATAAATCTCTATCTTTTGCAACAGCACTAATAACCTTTCTAGGATTTCCGCCAGTTGCTAAATAATGGACTGCCCCTATATGAATTACATTAACAGCATTTTCTGCTGGTGTTCCCTCATATCTTTTTGCTAGTCTATCCAAAAGTCTTACTGCTACTTCTTGCTCTCTTTCTTTTCTATCTTCTGACTGAAAACAATAAGGTAAAAATCTATTTCGTTTTTCCATTCATTTATCATTTAGATTATCTTTTTAACTAAAAAGAAATCTCCAGCCTTTTAGGCTGGGGTGGCCCCGCCTCAAACCCAGCGAAAGTAATTTATTCTTTGAATGATTATGAAAAGTGAGCTTGTTCTAGCTCACTGAATTTGCGATTCATAGTTAGAACTTTCTCG